>JAGWWA010000085.1 GCA_018970605.1 Planctomycetota bacterium
CCGAGGATCGTCTCGAAGGCAGCGGGTGGCAGCGTGAGCCAGCCGCCAACGGCCGCGGCGGGCACGCTCGCCACGACGAGCGGCAGGAAGAGCCGACGGTCGAAGTGGCCGGCCCTCGCGAACTGCACGGTGCCGATCGTCGCCACGATCACATTGAGCAGCAGGGCGGTCGGCCGGATCACCTCCGGCGCGAGGCCCCAGAGCGTCATCACCGCGATGTAGCCCGTCGCACCGGCGTGGCCCACCGACGCGTAGACCGCGGCGACGACCGCCACGGCGACAACGAGCGGCCAGTCGGTCATGCCGGGGCTGCAGCGTGCTTCTTCAGCAGGTCGAGCGGCACGATCTCGAGCGCCTTCTCGTGCGTCGCTTCGAGCACCACCAAGGGCGCATGGCCGGCCTTGGCCGCTTCGAGCCACCGCGCCGCGCACAGGCACCAGTGATCACCGGGCACGAGGCCGGGAAAATCCCACTGCGGCTGCGGCGTGACCAGGTCGTTGCCCGCCTTCACGGTGAACGCCAGAAACTCCTTCGTCATCACCGCGCAGACCGTGTGGCTGCCGGAGTCCTCGGCGCAGGTGCGGCACGAACCGTCCCGAAAGAATCCCGTCAGTGGCTCTCTGGAGCAGGATGCCAGCGGGCCGCCGAGCACGTTCTTTTCCACCGGCGACGGCGGATCACTGGCGGGACGGTCGAAGGCGATCATGGCGAACCCCGGAGGCCGAACGGCGGGAACAGTCCCGTCGCCGTATGATGCCACTGTCCACAGGCAGCGGCAACAGCCTGCCGCGCCATCCATCGTCCACACGCCCTCCGGATCCCCGCGGATGCTCAGCCTCCAGTCGCCCACGTCGCCCCGCTGGCTCGCCCAAGTGGATGCCGCGCTGGACGACGTGATCATCGACCACGCCCACTGCGAGAAGAAGGCCGCGGGGGTGGCGATGAACCTCTTGTTCTCCTACGTCGACCACGTCGAACTCGCCCGGGCCATGACGGAGATCGTGAACGAGGAACTGGAGCACTTCCGGCTCGTGCTCGACATCCTGGAACGGCGCGGCATCCCGTTCCGAAAACTCGCGCCGAGTTCCTATGGGGCCAGGCTCCACGAACTGATCCGAAAGGATGAGCCGGCCCGGGCCGTCGATCGGCTGCTCGTGGCCGGACTGATCGAGGCCCGCAGCTGCGAACGGTTCTCGGTGCTCGCCGACCACGTGGCCGACGAGGAGCTCGCCACGTTCTACCGGAGCCTCTTTGAGTCGGAGGCGCGTCACCACTCCACCTACGTGCGGCTGGCCTGCGGCTTCATGCCGGAGGAGGCGGTTCGCCAGCGGCTCCACGAACTCGCCGCCGCCGAGGCGGCGATCCTCGAGCAGGGCGATCCCTTCGCCCGCATGCACAGCTGAAGGAGCCGCGATGACACCACCGGCACCCGTCGGCCATGCGGCGAAGCCCGCGATCCCCGTCAACGAGGCGATCGCCGCGGGCGCGATCCTGGCGCTCGTGGCGTGGGCGGTGCTCACGTGGTCGGGCCTCGGCACCCAGCCGGTGTCGCTTGGGCCGATCGATCCCGCCCGATGGATTCCGGACCGCGGCCTCACGCTCGCCGAGGTGCCGCTTGTCATCATCCTCGCGCTCGGCGGCATCCCGCTCGTCTGGGATCTGCTCACGAAACTCTTCGCCGGCACGTTCGGCTCCGACCTGCTCGCCGGCATCTCGATCGTGACGAGCGTGCTGCTCGGCGAATACCTCGCCGGCGTGCTCGTGGTGCTCATGCTCTCGGGGGGCGAGGCGCTCGAGAGCCGGGCGGTGAGCAGGGCCGGCGACGTGCTTGCGGCCCTCGCCCGACGGATGCCGTCGCTCGCCCACCGGAAATCGGCCACGGGCATCACCGACATCCCGCTCGGCGACGTCGCCGTCGGCGACGTGATCGTCGTCCTGCCCCACGAGATCTGCCCGGTTGACGGCACGGTCATGGCCGGCCGCGGCGCGATGGACGAGGCCTACCTCACCGGCGAGCCCTACCGGATGGCAAAGGCCCCGGGATCGGCCGTGCTCTCGGGCTCCATCAACGGCGAGGCGGCGCTGGAAATCCGCACCGAAAAAGTGGTCGGCGACAGCCGCTACGCCAAGATCATGGAGGTGCTGCGAACGAGCGAGGAGCGGCGGCCGCAGCTGCGGCGACTGGCCGACGCGCTCGGGGCCTTCTACACGCCGCTGGCCGTGGCGATCGCGGCGGCAGCATGGTATTTCAGCGGGTCGGCCACACGGTTTCTGGCGGTGCTCGTGGTGGCCACGCCCTGTCCACTCTTGATCGCGATTCCAGTGGCGATCATCGGCGCGGTGTCGCTGGCCGCGAAGCGGGGTATCGTGATCCGAGACCCTGCGATCCTCGAGCGGCTCGACACCTGCCGCACGGCCATCTTCGACAAGACCGGCACGCTCACCTACGGCTCGCCGCGGCTCACGGACGTGATGCCGCTCTCGTCGCTCTCGGAGAGCGACACGCTGGCGATCGCCGCGAGCCTCGAGGCCTACTCGAAGCATCCGCTGGCCGCGGCCGTCACGCAGGCCGCCGCCGACCGCGGCCTCCGACTGCTCCAGGTGGAGGAACTTGCCGAAAAGCCGGGCCGCGGTCTCACCGGCCTCGTGCAGCGGTCAGGCGACGGAGAAAAGCCGCACGAGGTGGCCATCACCAGCCGCCAGAAACTCGCCGCCGCCGATCCGGCTGGCGCCGCGGCGCTTCCCGCCGCCGCCGGCGGGCTGGAGTGCGTGGTGGTGATCGACGGCCGCGTGGCGGCGCTCCTGCGGTTCCGCGACGCGCCTCGTGCCGACGGACACTCGTTCGTCAGCCACCTCGGCCCGGCCCACCAGCTCGACCGCGTGATGCTCGTCTCGGGAGACCGCGAGAGCGAGGTGAAGTGGCTCGCCGACACGGTCGGAATCACCGAGGTCCACGCGGGCATCCAGCCCGAGGGCAAGCTGAAGATCGTCGAGGAGGCCGTCCGTCAGGCGCCCGTGGTGTTCGTGGGCGACGGCATCAACGACGCCCCGGCCCTCGCGGCGGCGACCGTGGGGGTGGCGATGGGCGCGGCGAGCGACGTCACGAGCGAGGCGGCCGGCGCGGTGATCATGGACTGCTCGCTCGAACGGGTCGATGAGCTGTTCCACATCGCCTCGCGGATGCGGTCGATCGCCCTGCAGAGTGCCGTGGGCGGAATGGTGGCGAGCGTCGCCGGCATGGGGCTCGCCGCCGCCGGCCTGCTCCCGCCGACAGTGGGCGCGCTGCTTCAGGAGGCGATCGACGTGGTGGCCGTGCTCAACGCGCTGCGGGTCTCGTGGAACCCCGGATCACTCACCGACTACCGGTGAATCCCATGACCATCCATTCGGTGCTCGGCGGCATTCTCTTGGCCATTGTGGCGCTCGCGACGGCACGGGCCACCGAGATGCCGAACATCCTCTGGATCTCGGCCGAAGACTTGTCCGCCGGCACGCTCGCTTGCTACGGCGGCTCGGCCCACACGCCCCGGCTCGATCGGCTCGCCGCCGAGGGGTTGCTGTTCGAGGCGGCGTTCGCGGCCGCGCCCGTCTGTGCCCCTTCTCGCAGTGCGATCATCACCGGCGTGATGCCGACCACGCTCGGCAGCCTGCCAATGCGGTGCAAGGCCACGGTGCCGGCACATGTGGTCGGGTTTCCGAAACTGCTTCGCGAAGCGGGCTTCTGGTGCACCAACAACTCCAAGACCGACTACAACCTCGATGCATCGTTCGATGCCGGCTGGAACCAGTCGAACCGCACCGCACACTGGCGAACACGACCGCGGCCCGACCAACCCTTCTTTGCCGTCTTCAACCTCACCGTGACCCATGAGAGCGGCCTGTTTGGCGGGAAGCCCGAAGCCGTCCGCCGCGACCTGCCACCAGAGGCCCGGCGCGAACCGGCGGCGGTGACAGTGCCGCCGTTTTATCCTGATACCCCGCTGATCCGCCGAGCGCTCGCCCAGCGACTCGAACTCGCCGCCGCCCTCGATGTCGAAGCCGGACAGATCCTCGACGACCTCGACGCCGACGGCTTGGCAGACAATACCGTCGTGGTCTTCTGGGGTGACCACGGCGAAGGCATCCCGCACGGCAAGCGATCACTCACGGAGCATGGGCTCCGCGTGCCGCTGCTCGTGCGTGTGCCGAAGAAGTGGCGTCATCGAGCCGGGCTGCCGGACAGCGGTGGGCCGGCCAGAACGACGCAGCTCGTGAGCCTGCTCGATCTCGGGCCAAGCATGCTCGCGCTCGCCGCGATCGATCGACCGCAATGGATGGAGGGCCGGTCGTTTCTCGGAGAGGGCGCGACGGGCCGAGACGTCGTGATCGCGGCCCGCGACCGGATGGATGCACCGCCGGGCTTCGGCCGATCCGTCCGCGACGCCCGCTTCCGCTACGTGCGCAACTTCCTCCCGTGGCTCGACGGTGACGATCTTCCCGACTACGCGACCGGCGTGGCGATCACGAACGAACTCCGTGCGGTCCGTGCGGTCGATGGCCTGCCCCCCGGTGCTCGCTGGTTCTCCCGCACGACCCGTCCGGCCGACGAACTCTACGACGTGACGGCCGACCCGGATGAACTCCACGACCTCGCCGATGCACCCGATCAGCGGGGCAATCTCGAGCGACTGCGCCATGCAGTTCGCTCGTGGATGCAGGAGACCTTCGACACCGGCATCCTGCCGGAACCGATCCTCCGGGCCGAAGCACGAAAAGCCGGCAGTGAGTGGGCGATTTTCCGCCTCGGCGACGAAGCCGCCGATCGCTCCCGCTACGACTCGATCCTCGACACGGCCTGGGCCGTGGCCGACGATCACGACGCCGCCTTCTTCGCCGAACGGCTGGTACACCACGACGCGGCGGTCCGCTGGTGGGCGGTGGCGGGCACGGGCTGGGCCGCAAAGCGATCGGGCGACGATCCGACTGCAGCCCTGACGCCTCGGCTCGCCGACGCCAATCCGGCCGTTCGCATCGCCGCCGCCACATGGCTGCTACGGTGCGATACGCCCACGGCGGCGGACGATTCCCGCGCAGCGCTCAAGGCCGAGATCGGTTCACGCGACCCCGACCTCCGCGTGGCCGCGCTGGTGGCTATCGACGACCTCGGCGAGATCACGGCACCGCTCTGGCCTGCCGCCGCGGCGCTCGATCTCGGCAACGACGAGGAATACTCCCGCCGCACCGTCGATCGCATCCGCCGCCGACTCGCCAGCCAATGAGCGGCCATGCCAAGACCCCCGCTGCGCCTGCAGCGCGTGGCTGCCGAAGACTCCCGGTCACGGCTGGGCCGCTTTACGGCCGGGTCTCGCACGCCCTATCCTCCTGGTATGCGTTGGAAACACACCGCCGCTCTCTTGATCCTCGGGGCCGTGATCCCCGTGCTGATGGTCGCGGGCGGCCTGACAGCGATCTATCTTGCCGGCAGCCGTCGGCCCACGCCGCCGCCTGATGCGGCCGACTATGGCACACCATGGGGGGCGGTTGACCTGGAGACGGTCGATACGCTCACGCCCTCCGGTGTCCAGACGACGATCACCGAGGCGTTGCGAAGCGAAGACTCCGCGGATCGCGGTGACGACGGGCAGCTGCACTACGACTTCCTGGCTCTCTCCGGGGGCGGATCGTATGGGGCCTTCGGCGCCGGCGTGCTCTGCGGCTGGACGGAGCGGGGCGACCGGCCCGACTTCAAGGTGGTCACCGGCATCTCGACGGGCGCCTTGCAGGCGACTCCGGCATTCCTCGGCTCCGCGTATGACCCGCTGCTGAAGCGGTTTTACACCACGATCACCAACGACGACATCTTCCGGAAACGGTCGACGCTGTTCAGCGTGTTCGCCGATGGAACGCTCGATTCCGCGCCCCTGCGACGACTGCTGGAAGGAGCGATCGACGACGAGGTGTTCGCCGCCGTGGCCGCGAAGCATCGCGCGGGTCACCGGCTGTTCATCGGCACCTCCAACATGGACGCCAACGAATTTACGATCTGGGACATGGGAGCGATCGCGGCCAGCGGCCGCCCCGACGCCCGTCGCCGCTACATCGACGTGCTGGTCGCCTCCGCCTCGGTGCCGGTGGTCTTCCCGCCGGTTTATTTCGACGTCGAGATCGACGGCAAGACCTACCACGAGATGCACTCCGACGGCGGTGCGGAGGCGCAGGTGTTCCTCCGCGGGTTCATGCTCGACGTCGAAGACGCGCTCGAGGGAGCCGGACTGGTCCGCGGCGAAGTCAAGGCTCGGCTGTTCGTGATCCGCAACGGCCGCGCCGACGACCGTCCCGGATATGCGTCGGTCAAGCCCATGACGCTGTCGATCGCGGAGGCGACGATCGGGAAACTCTTCAAGATCACCGCCGCGGCGAGCCTCTATCGCATGTACGTGCTCGCCAACCGCTACGGCGTGGAGTTCAACCTCCGCTGCATCCCCGACGATTACCCACTCGACTTCGACGGCCTCAACTTCGACCGGCCACGAATGAACACGCTCTACAAGCACGGCTACGAGGTGGGCAGAGGCTCCGCCGACTGGCTGCATGCCCCGCCTGACCTCGACCCCGACGAACTGGTGCCGGCCCCGGCCGCCGCCTCGACCGAGAGCCCAGTCGGGAGCTCAGTCGAGAGCCCGGCCGCGATCGCGGCGGCCAGCGCGTCTGCCGCGGGTGGATGGAGCCGCAGCCAGAGTTCCGGCTCGACGAGTTCGAGTTCCATCACGGCGAGGCTGCCGTCGTCGAGACGAACCATGTCCACCCGGCCGTAGGCCGGTATGGGAACGCAGGCCGCCAGCGCCCGCTCCGCAAACGCCACCTGCTCGGCAGACGGCTCCAGGGGGTGCACGGTGCCCCCGTGGTCGTCCTGCACCCGGAAGTCGCCGGGCTTTGCTTTTTTTCGAAGGCCATGGGTCACGCGGCCTGCGATCGCGACGAGCGTATCCTCGCCGCTGGTCACGACGTCGGCCACGAACGGCTGCAGAAGGAACGACTCGAGGGCAAGCAGCGGGTCGAGCAGCTGCTGCACCGCAGCGGCCGTCGAACGATCCACACGGTAGGTATGCCGGGCCGCCCCCGACACGCACGGCTTGATGACCGCTTCCGTCCAGCCCGTCTCGCCGAGCAGATCGATGAGCGAAGCCGGTTCGCCACGTTCCAAAAACCGTGACGGCACGACCGGCACGCCGCGGGCGGCGAGGTCGTGGAGATAGTGCTTGTCGAGGTTCCAGCGGACGATCTCGGCTGAGTTGCACAGCCGCGTCAGCGGCTCCACCCGCTCGAGCCACGCCATGAACTCGCTGAAGCGGTCGAAGTAGTCCCAGGTGGTGCGCAACACGGCCGTGCGAAACGCCGACCAATCGACATCGTCGCGAGCCCAATCAACACGGACCGCCGACAGGCCCTGCCGCGCCAGCGCCTCGATGAGCAGCGCATCGTCGCGAAGGATGTTGCCGAGATACCAGTCGTCGGCGGCCGCCGTGGCGGCGGCGTAGCGGCGTTCGGTGAGCAGCGCGACATCGGCTCGCAGCAGACCGGATGCGGCGGGATTCGATCCCCTAGCCACGCGCCAGCCGCCTGGTCACGTGCCGGGCCGCGCCGGTGGCCGCGGCAGCCGTGGCCGAACCGGCCAGCCACATCGTGGCGCCGGCCACTGCGCCGGCCACAACACCGGTTGGCCCTGCTGCCGCACCGCCGGCCGCGAAGGCGAGGCTCGTGGCAGCAAGCCCCGCGGCCTCGCCCGCCTTGCGGCTCTGCTGCTCGCTGGCCCCGCGCTGATGGGCGGTCCACTCTGCGGCGAGTGCCGCGGCCTCACCGACGATCGCGGCGGGGAGCATCGTCTTGAGGCCGACGCGAACGGTCGTGCCGATCGCTGTGCGGATGGCGACCCGCTCGGCGGTCCCCACGGCGGCTCGCGCGGAGATCGCGGCCGCGGCCCGCGACACACCCGCGGCGACCCGCCCCATCACGATGTCAACCTGCCGGCTCGTCCGGCTGCCGGTGGCACACCAGGTTGCAAAATGTTCGCAGTTGTCGATCACGGGGTCGTAGCCGTCGCGGCCCACGTGGGCGAGCGCCCGCTCGGCGATCACGTCGGGAGAAAACGCTGCCGGTGGCTCGTTCCGCAGGCGAACGCCGCGTCCCTCGGCAAACTCCGTCAGGGTCGTCCGCACCACGCGGCCGCCGCCGAACGGGTTGCGGAAGTCGTGCGGCCGGGCATGCACGACCGTGCCGTCGCCGAGATCGACGCCGTGATGCAGGTAGGTGACGGTCGAGCCGACGATCCGATGCTCGACTTCCAGGCGGTCTCCACGTGCCATGCGCAGTCCTCCTCCGGGTTGAATCTACGCTTCTCGTCTGCGGGTGGTTCAGCCCAATTGTGAGAATTGCGTTCAAACCCGCCAAAACAGTTGTTGGGCAAACCACTGGCCCGTAGGGTGACGCAGGCCTGCGGCCCCGAGACCGGGCGGGCCGCACCCCGGAGCGCTCGGCCGTGGAGCTTCTCGACTCACTCTCATCGCTCTCGATCCCGCAGACGCTGCTCCTGCTCGTGGCGCTCGGGATCGCCTTCGGCTTCGAGTGCATCAACGGCTTCCACGACACCGCCAACGCGGTGGCGACGGTCATCTACACCAAGAGCCTGAAGCCCACTCCGGCGGTCGTCTGGTCGGGCCTCTGGAACTTCATCGGCGTGCACGCCGGCGGAATCGGTGTCGCCTTCAGCATCGTGCACCTGCTCCCCGTCGACCTGCTGGTCAACATCAAGACGGGCCGCGGGCTGGCGATGGTGCTTTCGCTGTTGGGCGCCGCGATCATCTGGAACTTCGCCACCTGGTACCGGGGCTTGCCGGCCTCGAGTTCCCACGCGTTGATCGGGTCGATCATGGGGGTGGGCATGATGAACGCCTGGATGGAGCAGGGCTCCGCGTTCAAGGGGATCAACTGGCACAAGGCGTCGGAGGTGGGCCTCGCACTGATCATCTCCCCCCTGATCGGCTTCGGGTTGGCGGCACTGCTGCTTGTGATGGCCAAGCGGCTGATCCCGGCGCAGGAACTCTACGAGCCTCCGCACGGCGACCAGCCGCCGCCGTGGTGGATCCGGGCGCTGCTCGTGGGAACCTGCACCGGCGTGAGCTTCGCCCACGGCTCCAACGACGGTCAGAAGGGGATGGGGCTGATCATGCTCGTGTTGATCGGCATCGTGCCCGCCGCCTACGCGCTCAACATGCGGACGTCGCCGCAGGGCATCGCCGCCGCGGCGGCTGCGGCCCACGAACTCGAAGAGCAGCTCGCTGAGCCGCAACTGGCGACGATGATGGCGGCCCTCAAGGAGCGGCACATCGCCACCGCCCGCGTCGAGAGGATCGCCCGGGCCGACGGCGTGGCCGCCGCGGCCGTGATGGAATCCGACCTCGTGGACGACGTGCTCGACCCCTTTCCAGGTGGCGACGTGGTGCTCGCCACGCTCGACCCGCTGCCACTGGCGCGGGAGGTGCGGGAGAGCCTCGACGGCCGGGAGAGCTTCGCCGGCATGTCGGCCGACGACCGCTGGATCCTCCGCACCCGGCTCGTCGAACTCGGCGCCGCAGTCCGCACCCTGCTTCACGAGTTCGGCGACACGCTCTCCGAGGATCGCCGCACGGTGCTGAAGGGCCTCGCCGGTGATCTCGCCAAGCCGGTGGAATACGTCCCGGAATGGGTGGTGATGGGCGTGGCCCTGTGCCTCGGGATCGGCACCATGTTCGGCTGGGAGCGGATCGTGGTGACCGTGGGCGAGAAGATCGGCACGACGCACCTCACCTACGCCCAGGGAGGCGCGGCCGAACTGGTGGCCGCCTCGACGATCGCCATGGCCGACTCGCTCGGCATGCCGGTGAGCACCACCCACGTGCTCTCCAGCGGCGTGGCCGGCACGATGTGGGCCAACCGCTCCGGGATCCAGCCGGAAACGGTCCGCAAGATCGCGCTGGCGTGGATCCTCACGCTGCCGGTGGCGATGGCCCTCTCCGGCGGCCTTTATTTCGTGGCCACCCGCTTCATCGCCTGACCGTCCGGCGCGCGACCAGCGGGGTCACGGCTGGTGGTGCGAATCGCCGATCACGGCGTCCTCGGGATCCTTCCCCGCGGCGGTGACGCCGTCGTGGTTCTTGAAGACATGGTCCTCGTCATGGAGCCACGGTTCATCGAGGATCTCCACCCGACCGTCCTCCCAGAGGACATGATGACGGCCGTCGGGATGATTGTCGCTCCGCTCGCCACTCTCGTCCGGTGCGTCGGCCATGAGCGGATGGTGACTGCGGTGAAGCCCCTGGATCGGCTGCAGGCGCCCCATCGGGTCGCGGTAGCCGAGGGTGTACCCGAAGTCGCCCCCCATCGATCGTACGAGTTCGTCGAACGCCGCGGGGTCCTTCCCCCTCGCGGCATCGAGCGCCTGGATCGTCGGCACGCGGAAGGTGCCGCTGCGGGCGAGCGCCGATCCCGGCACGAGGAGCATGCCGTCGTCGGGCACGATGCGGTGTTCGGAGACGAGGAGCGGGGCGAAGAGACCACCCCGCGAGAGCGGGCCGCCGTCGGGGGGTGAGGGATAACGGCGGTGTGAGGAGGCGTAGCCCTGGAGGGCCTGGCCGACACGGCCGAGATTGCGCTCCGTGCGGGTGACCCGCGACCGCGCGACCAGTGCGCTCGTCGCCGGGAAGAGGAGCACGCAGGCCGCGAGCGCCGTGGCCGCGAGGATCGCCTTGTCGACCCAACGCATCCCACCCTCGCCCCCACCGCCGCGGTCGTCCGACCAGCGATTCCCCTCGCGCGGCGCCGGTGCGGGAGCCGCATGCCGCCCCGGATTGGCGTGCCGCTGCGACGAGGATCGGTCCGCCGCGGTCGATCCTGCGGGATGCCCCGCCCAGTGTCCCTGGCCCGGGGGAACAGCGGTGCTGCCCGCCGCCGTCAGCCGCAGCGTCCGCGACGCCAATCCGGGCGGGGGCGCCAAGGGATCGCGATCGAGGGCCAGGGGGGCGACGGCCCGACCAAGCAGTTCCAGGTGCCTGCGGAGGTCCGGTCCCGAAACGGGATCGGCCAGGGCGGCCTCGATGCGTTCGGCGTCCGGGGCATCGATCGCCCCGAGCAGGTGGCCGACGAGATCGTCTCGCATGATGTTTGCTCTCGTGAACGTGGACGTCGGGACGACCCGCCGCCACGCGCCGGATACGCCTTCCTTTAGAGACTCTTTCCGCCTGCGTGCCAGGATTCGTTGAGCTTGAGGAGCGCCGAATGGAGCCTGCTCTTCACCGTGCCCACCGGGATCCCGAGGATGTCGGCCGCTTCGCGGTACTTCATCCCCTGGTGATAGACGAGTACGAGGGCACTCTTGAGGGTGTCGGGCAGGTCGTCGACCGCGGCCCGCACCCACTCCTTCGCTTCCTCGCCCTGCATCCTCTCGTCGGCGGTCTGTTCACGGCCCGCGAGCATCTCCACCAGCGCTCCGACGTCATCCTCGCCGCCGGTGCGCTGGTCGAGACTGACCATGCGGTGGCGACGGTTGCGACGTTGGGCGTCGATGGCCTGGTTCGTGGCGATCGTGTAGAGCCACGGTCTGAACCGTCGGCCCTCGTCGAA
>JAGWWA010000162.1 GCA_018970605.1 Planctomycetota bacterium
GCGGCCCCAGAGAACTACATCACGGCGATCGCGTCGGCATATGGAGCGAGCAGCACCAACGGCGGAATCGCCATTAGCATCCTCGGCTACCGGGCGACGTGCAACGGCCAAGGCGGCAACACCTCGTCACCGTTTGACTGCCTGTCGCTGTCCGGTCGCATCGCCACCAACCCGGCACAGACGCCTGGCAGCATCACGCTGGACCCGTTCGCGAGCGATTTCCGCGACTTCCTTTGCGGTGACGTGGCGACGATCAGCGGCTCGTTCGCCGGCACGTGGCCCTACTACCTTGCCGACCAGCCATTCACCGGATGCGCGGCAGAGACGGCGCTGAGCTACTCCTACGACTGGAGCCTGAGCTATTAGATGCCGGTTCCATCGCCGGTCGCTCCAGTGCGCACGCTGCGGCTACGTGGCGCGACGCCGCGACGGCACGCCAGTGCCCGGCCTGGTGCGGTCGTGCCCAGGGCCGCAGGCGACCGGGTTCGTCCCCTGCCTCCGCGTCGGCGACTGGATCGAGGCCGCGGCCCGGCTGCTGTGGATCACCCCAGAGCGGATTGAGCGGTGGACCCGCCGACCGTGCGGCTGCCGCGGCCGGCGCGACTGGCTCAACGAGCGATCCGCGGAACTGTCCGCCCGCCTGGAGCGGTGGATCGTGCGGACGCTTGCCCCCCTCCGTCGGGGGCGCTAGGCTGTCCAGCGTCACCTGGAGGCCATGCCATGCCACTGCTCGTCGTCGCCTGGGCCGCGATCGCGGCCGGCGTCGGGTTCCTCGCCGTCCGGCCCGAGCCTGTGCCGGAGCGGCCGCGCGTCACCTACTCGCGGCACGTCCTCGACTGTCCCCAGTGCGGGCGTGTCGAGGCTCCGCTGTGCCCGGAGGGCGAGCGGCTCCGCGCCGCGGCGCGCGACGCCGACGGCGTCCGCGACCCCCGCCTGGACCGCTGACGCTGGACACGCCCTGTAGTGTCAGCGGCATGGAGCCCAGCCATGCCGCGCAAGCCACGCCAGCCGAAGAAGCCTCGGTTCTTCCCCGCGGGCGAGGATGCCGGCCTGCTCGACGACGACGACGGGGATAGCCCCGAGCCGCTGATCGAGTTCGGCCGACGCGCGGCCACGCCCACGGAGGACCAGCGTGGCAAAGCGAAAGCCCCAGCCAAGCCCCGCCGGCGGCGGTCTACGTGACGCCGTCCTCACGCTGGCCACAGCCGGACGCAGGGGCATCGCTGCCTGGCATCAGCGACTGCCGGCCGACGTGCTCGACGAGCTGCGGCAGATTAGGCGCGACTTCCACGAAGGTCGTGTCGCTGCCAGCCGGTGGCGACTGGCCAGCGTGATCTCTGCCCAGCTCGCGGAGCGTGGGCATTCCGGCTGCACTCAGCTCGTGGTGGACCGATGGCTCGCGCACAAAGACTGAGCGACGCCGTCGCGGCGGACGTGGCCGAGGCATCGCAGCTGGCGACCGACGCCGAGCTTGCCCGGCTGCGCTCCGAGCTGGCCACGACCAAGGCCCGCTACAAGGCCGCCCTCGGGCAGATCGGCCGCGAGAGGGAGCGAGCCGACGCCCTGGCCGGGCTCCGCGGTATCAAGCCGCAGCGGCTCGCCAAGGCCCGCGGCAAGGCCCGCCGGCACAACGCCACGATGGTCGTGCTGCTGTCCGACGTGCATTGCGAGGAGCGCGTCGACCCGGCCACTGTGAACGGCCTGAACGACTACAGCCTCGACGTGTGCCAGGCCAGGCTCGACGAGCTGCAGGGCCGGTTCTTCTCCATGCTCGAGCACGAGCGGCGGCTGGCTGACATCCGCCGCGTGGTCGTCTGGCTGGGCGGCGACTTCATC
>JAGWWA010000086.1 GCA_018970605.1 Planctomycetota bacterium
GACGATCGTTCACTGGTGCACGACGGCAGGCAAGCAGCGATCGCTTCAGGCGACGGAGGCAAGCCGGACACCCCGGCGGTATCGTGGATGGCTGGAGTTCATGAAACTGGAGTTCATGAGACTGGAGTTCATGAGACTGGAGTTCATGAAAATGGAGTTCATGAAAATGGACGACGACATCTTCGGGATCGTGCTTGCGGGCGGCAGGTCGAGTCGGCTCGCCGGGCTCGACCTGGGGGATGGTGGCAAGGCCGCGTTTGTCGTTGGCGGTGAGCCGTGCCTCAGTCGCGTCTGCCGTACGGTCGCGGCCGTCGTGCCGCGGGTAATCGTGGTGGCTGCGGCTGGTCAGCCACTTCCCCTGCTCGACAGCAACGTGGAGATCATCCGCGACACGACGCCGAACGCGGGGCCGCTGGCCGGGATCCGCGACGGCCTCGCGCACGGCATGAGCCATGTGCCGCCGCCGCGGTGGGCGCTTGTGGCGTCGTGCGACGTGCCGCTGCTCAAGCCCGCGGTGGTGCGGCTGCTCGTCGATACGGCTCGGGCGTCAGCTGCACGGTTCGTCGTGCCGCGTGTGAACGGCCATCCGCAGGTGCTCGCGGCGGTGCTGGCCTGCGACCTTGCGCCGGCGATCGCCGCATTCGCCGCCGCCGGCCGCGGACCCCGGGCGGTCCTCGACGACCTCGTCGATCGGCAGCCGGCTGCCGTGCGGTTCGTGACGCCGGAGGCGCTGACGGCGATCGACCCCGACCTCGACTCGTTTCTCGACCTCGACACGCCCACCGACCTCGCGCGGCTGGAATCCCGGGGAATCCCGCCTTCTTGGCCCTGACGGCCACTCCTATACTCCGCCGCATGGCGAGGCGACACTCCGGTCATGGCGCGGGATCGAGGCCTCGGCGCCGCTGGGCACGGCGGTTCGTCATCATGGTCGCCGTGGCCGCGGCGATCGTCGCCGTCGCGCCGGCGGTGATCGTCCACACGCCCCTCCGCGATCGGCCTCTCGCGCTGGCCTTCGCCGGGATCGACGGCAGCATCACGAGCACCGCCGCCTCGTGGCGGTGGATCGGCGGCGTGGAGTATCGCGACGTCGTGCTCCGCGACCGGTCGGGCCGCGCGGCCGTGTTCGTGCCGCGACTCGCCTTCGACCGCGGTCTGCTGCGGCTGGCGGTCGAGCCGCGGTCGCTCGGCACGGTGCGGTTGGTCGATCCCGAAGTGCTCGTCGAGGCGCGGGGCGACGGCAGTTCGCTGGAAGACATCATCGCGCCGTGGCTTGCGACGACCATGCGACCGGTGGCGATCGAATTCGAGGTCGTCAACGGCACGGTCGAACTCGTCGATGCGGTGCATCGCGTTGCCTGGCGGCTCTCCGACGTGATCGCGGCCGGGTCGGTCCGCGGCGATGGCACGCTCGCCGGCTGGACGGCCGCCGGCCGCCTGCGGCACTCCGACGGGGGGGCGGTCATGGGCACCCCGAGCGCGGCGCCGCCGCCGGGTGAGCCGGTGCGGCTCGACCGCGCGACGATCCCGGCGGCCGCGGCCGCGGTGCTCGTCCGCGATGGCGGCTGGTCGCTCTCGTCTCCGCCGGCCGCCGCCGATGGCGGGCGGACCATCACGCTCGCCACCAACCGTCTGCCGCTCGGCGCCTCGACCGTGGTGGCCACGCGGTTTGGTCTGCCATATCTCCTCGACGGGATCGCCGACGTGCGGCTCGACGTGTCGCTCGATGCGACCGGCAGGCACCTGGCGGGTGAGGCCACGCTCGAACGGTTCGCCGTCTGTGATGCGGTGACGCTCGCGGAGCAGCTGGCCGTGGACCGCTGCAGCGTGCCGTTCGACCTGTCGCTCGACGGCGACCGGATCGTGGTGCGACGGCTCGAGGCAGCGTCGGACGTGGTCAAGGCCAGGGCGACGGGCAGTGTCAGGATGCCAACGGTGCACGACCCCGACTGGGCCGAGCGGCTCGTGGCGGACGATTTCACGGCGTCGCTCGACGTCGATCTGGCGTCGGCCTCGACCGCGCTACCAGGCGGGCTCAGCCTGAGGCCCGACGTGCGCGTCACCGGCGGAACGCTCAGGCTTGCGGCCTCGGCGCGGGGCGACGGCGGCGATCGCGTGTTGGAGCTCCGGGCCAAGGCGCGGAATCTCACCGCGGTCCGCTCGCAGCCCGATGGGGAGGCCACGGGCGAGTCGGCCACGCGCCAGCTTTCGTGGCCGGAACCATTCACGGCCTGGGTTCGCGGGCGTCGCAGTCCCGGCCGCGGCGAGCGGCTGCGGATCGAAGAGGCGAAGCTCGTCTCGCAGGCCGTCGAGGCGACGGCGTCGGGCTCGCCCGCCGCGTTTGCGGTGCAGTGGCAGGCCGATCTCGAGGCCGTGGTGGGCGAGCTCGCGGAAGTGCTCGACCTTGGCGCGGCGACCGCCACCGGCACATGCCGCGGGCGGCTCGACGTGGCGGCGGCCGGTTCGGGCAATGGGCCCGGCTCGCTCTCGCTCGCTGCCGGCCTCACGGATGTCGAAGTGGTCGTGCCGGGCAGGCCGACCTGGCGCGACGCGCAGCTCTCCGTCGAGGCCGAGGCCGAGGGCAGTGTGGTGTCGGGCGGCGCCGCGATCGATCGCGGCCGAATCGTGGTCGCGTCGGGCGACGATCGGCTGGAGGGTTCGCTCGAAGGCGGCGCCGTCGTTGACCTGGGGGCGGTCGTCGGATTTCCAGCCGACGCCACCGTCGCCTGGATCCGGCCCGCGGCCAACTCAACCGCCACCAAGGCCGTCGGCTCGCTCATCGGCGATCTCGCGCGGTGGCAGCCGCGGTTGGCGGCGATCGTTCCTGTTTTCGCGACCGACGGCCTCGAACTCGCCGGCACGGTCAGGGCGGGTGCCGAGGTGACGCCCCAGGGCGATGGGTGGCAGTGGACGCGGGCGGGATGCGAGATCGAAAAGCTCGTCGCGCGACACGGCGGCCGCGAGATCGTCGAGCCGCGGGTCGTGATCACGTCTGCAGGACGAGTCGATGCGGTGTCGGGCAGGATCGATATCTCGTCGGGCGAACTCCTCTCCACGAGCCTCTCACTCCGCACCGGCGGGCTCACCTGGCTGCCGGCGACCGCCGCCGCGTGGGCGGTCGAGCGGCTCCGGGGACGCATGCAGTGGCAGGCCGACGTCGGTCGCGTGGAGCCGTGGCTCGTGCCGGCCGCCGTCGCGAAGTCATGGGCTGCCGGGGGCCGGGGCTGGGGCACGATCGAGATCATCGACACGCAGGCCGGAGTGAACCTGCTCGTGGAGGCGACCGGCAGCCAACTCGTGCTTTCGGCCGGTGGTCGCGAAGGACTTGCAGCGCGGCCGGTGTGGAACGAACCGCGGGTGGCCGGGGCGCTCGAGATCACTCGTCCGCGGACCGCGGGCGGCACGCTCGCCGACCAGCTGCGGATCGACAGGCTCTCGGTCGAGTCGTCCACGCTCGCGGTGGCCGCGACGGGCCGGCTCGACGACTGGTCGGCGCAGCGGGTGGTCACGCTCGACGGCACCGCGGCCTACGATTGGCAGCAGGTCTCCAGGCTGCTCTCCCCGTGGACGGGCGGCCGCATCACGCTCGTGGGCTCCGAGGGACGCCCCTTCGCACTGCGGGTGCCGCTCGCGGCCGGCGCTGCGGCCGACGTGGCAGCGGCGAATGAAAGCTCCCCGTCGGCCACGGTGCCCCTTCCGGCCGACTGGCTGGCGGCGACCCGCGGCACCGAGGCGGAGCCCGACCTCGCGATGCGGGTCACGCGGCCGGCGAGCGCATCGGTCAGGCCCGTTGATGACCGGCTGAAGTCCCTGGCGATCGACACCACCGCCGCCTGGCTCGGCGGCGACGTCGCGGGGTTTCAGCTCGCGGCGGGGGAAGTGCCGGTGCGGCTGCTCGAAGGGCAGCTCGCCTTCGGGCCGTTCGACATCCCGGTTGCAGGAGGAAGGGTCCGCGGCGCTCCGTGGGTACGGCTCGTGCCTGCGCCGGGTGAGCTTGTGATTCCGCCGGGACGCCTCGCGGAACGTGTGGCCCTGTCGGAGCAGACCTGCCGCCGGATCGCGCTGTGGCTCTCGCCGGTGCTCGGCCATGCCACCCATGCTGCGGGCGTGGTGAGCGTGGACCTCGCGGGAGCGCGGCTGCCGTTTGGCGATGCGTTTGGGGGCGAACTCGCCGGCCAGCTGATCTTCGAGAATCTCGAGCTCAGCCCCTCGCCCGGCGTGCAGCCGCTGGTGAATCTGCTCGTGAAGCTCCAGAGCGTGGTCGATCCGCGGTTTGCGTTCGGTGACAAGGCGGTGCTCCTGCGGGTACGGCCCGATCCGGTTCGCGTGCGACTCGCCGGACGGCGGATCGCGCACGAAGGGCTCGTGATGGACTCTGGCCAACTCGTGGTGAAGTCGCAGGGGAGCGTGGGGCAGGACGGTTCCCTCGACATGCGGCTCGAGGTTGCGCTGCGGGGCGATCTCGTGGGCCAGACGCCGGTCCTCGGCCGGCTCTTCCGCACGCCGCTGGTGCTTCCGCTCAAGGGAACGGTTGAGAAGCCGCAGTTCGACGCAGCCGCCATGGAGTCGATCCTCGGCCGGATCGTGGAGAACACCGCGGAGGCGGTGATCAAGGATGGCATCGGCCGCGGCCTGGAGGCGGTGTTCGGCCAGCCGCCGGCGGCCGCCCCCACCCCTGTGCCTGCGAGACCCCAACCATGAACGGCGTGCAGCTGCCCATGATCGCCCTGCCGGTGCTGCTCTTCGTGGCCATGATCGCGGCCGCGGAGGCGGGCCGCCGCCTGGGCCGGCTTCGCCGCCTGCGGCCCGAGGATGCGGATGCGGTCGGCACGAGCGCCGTCGATGCCGCGGTGCTCGGCCTGCTGGGACTGTTGATCGCATTCTGGTTCAGTTCGGCGGGCACGCGGCTCGACATGCGGCGGAGTCTGATCGTGGAGGAGGCCAATGCCATCGGCACCGCCTGGCTGCGGCTGTCGATCCTGCCGGAGGACACCCGCACATCGGTCCGCGACCTGTTTCGCGGGTATCTCGACACCCGGCTGGCGCAGCGGCCGGCCGCCTCCCCAACAGAATCGCAGGCAGAGCTCTCCGACCGGCTGAAGGATCAGCAGGACGCGATCTGGCGGCAGTCGGTCACAGCCGTGCCGCGGTGCGAAAGCGACCAGACCGCCGCGATCCTGCTCTCGTCGCTCAATGACATGTTCGATGCCGGCACGCGGCATCAGGCCGCCTCCATGGCCCACACGCCGACGGAGATCCTGATCCTGTTGCTCTTCGTTTCCATTTTCGCCGCGTTGCTCGCCGGCCACGACATGTCGGGCAGGAAGCAGTTCAACTGGCTGCACATGGCCGTGTTCGCCGCCGTCACGTCGGTCACGATTTGGGTGACCTACGATCTGGAGATGCCCCGCTACGGACTGATTCGCCTCGACGACTACGACCAGACCATGCTCGACGTCCGTGCCGATTTCGAGCGGCCGCAATAAGCCCCTGGCAGCCCGGCCGCGGCCGGTCGGCTATCATTCGGAAAGGACTCGTGCGTTTTTCATCGGCTGCGAACCGTTTCAGGCTGGCGGCCGTAGGAAGAGGATCCAGGAGGCTCTCCGGTGCGTTTCCGCATGCAGAAACCCGTCTGGTTGGCGATGGCGTGCGTGGCACTTGTCGCGCAGGTTGTTCCACGGCATGGGAGCGGCGAGTGCGACCGGGGCTGCTGTGCGGCCGAGAGTCGCGAATGCTGCTCTGCCTGCCCGGCGGAACCCACCGCGCCCCCCTGCCACTGCCAGCTGGATGCCAGGCAGGACGACCCGCTCTCGGCTCCCAGGGGTCGGTCGTTCGACTGTGATCTGCTCGAGCAGTGTGCCGTGGCAGACCTGGCCTCTGTGGAACCCCCACATTCGCTCGGCGTCAGCCGAGAGTATGTGGCGGCGTCGCTTTCCGTGCCGATCCGGCCAGTCCGGATTCTGCATGGCGTCTGGCGGAACTGAATCGGCCGCCGAACCGACGTCTTCCCGTCCTGGGGCGTGAGCCCGCCGGTCGGATGACGTCTGTGGTGGTGTTCCCACGCTCACACGTCGTGACGTGGTGTGATCGATTCAGTTTTCCATGCAAAGGATCTTTCCGATGAACAGTCTGTTTCTCCTGGCGGCACTGGCCTTCGTGCCCTTCGTGCCCGCCACCCTCAGTGGCCAGCGGGCTGGCTGTGATGCGTGTGATTGCTGCGGCTGCTGCGAGACGGGCACGTGCGAGTGCACGAGTTGCACCTGCATCTGCTGCGGCGGCGAGTGCCCGACTGCCGGCGTGACGGCCGAGCAGGAGGGCTGCTGCGGCTCCGGGTGCTGCGGCAAGTAGCACCTGACGCTGCTTCAGCGTGAATGTGCGGGGCGGCGGGGGACGAACGTCTCCCGCCGCCCTCTTTCTTTCCGGCCGCGCCGACATCAGGAAGCCCAATCGCGTCAGCGATGGGGGCATCCCGGCGCTTCGCTCATGCGTCTCTCAGTGGCCGTCAATCCGGCCAGGTGCAGCGGACGGCGAAGGCGGCGCTGCAGGGCGGGTTCGTCGTATCGCGCTGCGCCGTGAGCCGTGCGGCGATCGCCTCGGCTTCCGCCAGCGTACGGGTGAGCGTGAAGCAGGCGCTGCCGCTGCCCGTCAGTCGTGGGGCGAAGCCACCGGCGTCGGCGAGGGCCGCAAGCAACCGATCGATCTCGGGCGAGAGAATTCGTGCCGGCGGCTCGAGGGCGTTGCTCATGAACGGCACCGCCGTGGCGAGTCCGCCCGTGGCCAAGGCCTGCACCAGTCGGGTGGCGTCGCCGGCGCGCGCGGCGTCGGGCACGCAGCGGCCGTAGACCGCGGCGGTCGAAAGTCCGGTGGCCGGGCAGGCGATCACGGCGGCGAGATCAGGCAACCCTTCGACGGGCTCGACCACCTCGCCGCGTCCCGAGGCGATGGCGGCGCCGCCGGCGAAGAACCAGGGCACATCGCTGCCAATCGTCGCGGCCACGGCCGCGAGCCGATCGGCAGGCCAGTCGAGCCGCCAGATCGCGGCGGCCGCGCGGAGCACCGCGGCGGCATCGCTCGATCCACCGCCGAGGCCGGCGCCCGATGGAATCCGCTTCACGAGATCGACGTCGAGGCCCGACGTGATGCCAGCCTCGGCGGCGAGCCGTTCCGCGGCCCGGACGACAAGGTTGGTGCCGTCGGTCGGCACGTCGCGGGCGAGTGCGGCGCCCGGCCCGCGGGCGAGCTCGCCGGCGTATGCCACTCGCAGGCGAACGCCCGACATGGCCCGCGGCCTCACGTGGAGCGTGTCGGCCAGCGACACGGGAACCATCAGGCTCTCGATCTCGTGGAAACCGTCGGGACGGCGGGCCAGCACCGCCAGCGAGAGGTTGAGCTTGGCCGGCGCCAGGATCGTCAGGCCGGATGCCTCGGTGCCGAGTAATTCGGGGGGGCCGCTCACCGCCAGTTGAACACGAACCAGAGCGTCCCGAGAGCCAGCGCCAGCCCGATCGCCACGAGGACCGCGAGAAGCATCGAAATGCTTCGGCCGGCCCAGAGGTCGTCGTTGATCATGTCCATGCGGGAGGACTTGTCGAACGACCCGTTCCAGACCGGGAATGCCCGGTCGTCGTAGACCCACTGCGTCCGTTCGTCGTAGTTTTTCTGGCTCATGGCAGGGGGCCTCCACTCGGTCGGCCAGACGGCGGGCTATGATGCGGTGACCGCCGAAATGTACCCCGCGTTCCCGGCACCCGCCAGTGCCGTTTCCCCCGTCCGATGGCCGCCGATCCCGCATTTCTGACCGTCGTCGAGTCCACGGCCGTGCCGCAGCGGCACGTGCTCGACCCATCGTCGGGGCTTGCGGCCTGGCTCGGCCAGCGGGGCCAGCCCGCCTGGCGGGCCGCGGCGATCCGCCGCTGGCTGCACGGCCGCCGGGCTGCATCGTTCGCCGACATGACCGACCTGCCCCGTGATCTGCGGGCCGACCTCGACGCCGACTTCCGGATCTGGACGACCACCATCGCGGTGCACAAGCGGGCCGAGGACGGCACCGAGAAACTCCTCCTCCAGCTCGCCGACGGCCAGCGGATCGAATGCGTGCTGCTCCGCGACGGCGATCGCCGCACGGTCTGCATCAGTTCGCAGGTGGGCTGTGCGATGGGCTGCGTGTTCTGCGCCAGTGGAATCGATGGCGTGGTGCGGAACCTGACCACCGGCGAGATCGTGGAGCAACTCCTGCGGCTCGCGGCGCTGCTGCCCGCCGACGAGCGGCTCAGCCACATCGTGGTGATGGGGATGGGCGAGCCGCTGGCCAACCTCGATCGGCTCCTGCCTGCGCTCGCCGAAGCTCAAGACCCTCAGGGACTCGGCATCTCGCAGCGGCGGATCACGGTCTCGACGGTCGGCCTGCCGCCGGGCATCGACCGGCTCGCCGCCGCCAACCCCGGCTACCACCTCGCCGTCAGTCTTCATGCGGCCGACGACGATCTCCGCACGCGGCTCGTACCCGTCAACAAGGCGATCGGCCTCGCCGACGTGATGGCGGCGGCGGACCGCTACTGGGAGACCTCGGGCCGAAGGCTGACGTTTGAATATGTGCTCCTGGGCGGCGTGAACGACTCGCCGGATCACGCGGCCGATCTGGCGAGGCTGATGGGGCATCGCGCGGCGCTGGTCAACGTGATTCCTTACAACGCCGTGGCCGGAATGCCCTGGAAGGAGCCCACGCAGGCGGCTCGCGAGCGGTTTCTCGACGTGCTTCGCGACGCCGGCGTCAACGTGCAGGTGCGGCGTCGCAAGGGAGCCCGCATCGACGCCGCCTGCGGTCAACTCCGCCGCGCCGCGGCGCAGGCCGCAACCTGACGCCCGCCGCACGCGGAGTTCAGCCGTACGCCTTACGGCGTTACGCTTCCTGCGGGTTCAGGAAGCCCAATCGCGTCAGCGATGGGGGCTTGGGCCGCGTCTGATGAGGGGCAGTCGTACGCCTTACGGCGTTACGCTTCCTGCGGGTTCAGGAAGCCCGATCGCGTCAGCGATGGGGGCTTGGGCCGCGTCTGATGAGGGGCAGCCGTACGCCTTACGGCGTTACGCTTCCTGCGGGTTCAGGAAGCCCGATCGCGTCAGCGATGGGGGCCGGCACCGGATCGCGTGTGATCCGCATCAGGCCAGCCAGTTCACGAGCCAGACGGCAATGAGCACGCCGCCGAGGATGCCACCCAGCCAGCCGATCCACTCGAGCGTCGCCCGCTGGATCGCGCTGGAATCCTCGTGGTGCGTGGCGGCGAACACGATCGCCGCGACGAGCATCAACGGCAGTCCGTAGACGACGCCCGGGATGCGGTCGAGGAGCGTGACGGCGACGAGGAAGGCCGGAGGGGTCAACGCTTCCCCCTCTCGTCGCGCGGCGTGGGGTGCATCGGGCCCGACCAGGCGTCGTAGACCACCAGCACGTTGAGCATGCCGGCGAGCATCGTGTAGAGCGTGCCGATCTCGAAGAACCGGCCCAGCCGCTTGTGCCAGATCGAAACCTGATCGGCCGGCGTGCGGTCGAGCATGCCCGGCGGCGGGGGCGGTCGGAACTGCTGCCAGGGGGGAAGCGGACGGAAGTCGTCGGCGTCGATGTCGGGGTCGTTCTTCACGAGTGCCGCGGCGTAGGCCGGCGACACCGGCTGGCCCCGGGACAGCGGCGGAGCCAGAAACGTGCTGAGGAACGCCGGTTGCCTCGTCGGTCCCTCGAGCCGCCACGACTGGATCATCGCGGGAATGGCGGCGGCTCCGATGCCGGCCTGGCAGATGAAGGCCCAGCGCTTCTCGCCCGGCTTCCACGAGGCGTAGACCACCCGGCCGTCGCCGAGCCACATGCCCGCGAGGAACGTGGGCACGAGCGCGGCCATGAAGAGGAGGCCTTTGAATCGCCGCCCCTGCACGAGCTGGCCGAGGCCGGGCACGAGCCACGAGAGCAGGGCAGCAAGGGCCGGGCTCTTCAGGTCGATCGTCGAGCCGTCGTCCGGCGAGAGCGCCACCACGCGTCCGGATCCGCTCGCTTCCTGCTTTGCCAACGCTCGGCTCCTGCTCCTGTCGCGGACGAGGATGCTGTCCGCGGAGGCCGAGTGTAGGCGAAACCTTACGGGGAGCGTCAGCCCCAGAGTTGCCGCACGGCCCTGACCGTGGAAGCCGCGGCCGCGGCCGGAGCGACGTCGTGATTCACGGCGGGGTGCGGCGGCTCGTCGCCGGGAACCAGCTCCCTCCAGGCGCGCTCGACGGTCGCCGCCTCGACGCGATCCAGTCCCTCGCCGGCGGCTGCGATCGCCGCCAGCCGGGCGAGGTGGCAGGCCGTGCGGGGCATGCCCGCCGCGAACCTCGCGAGCGTCTCGACGGCCGCCTTGGAAAAGCATTCGGCATCGGCGCCGATGCGATCGAGCGAGCAGGCCACATACGCCGCCACGTCGTCACCGGTCCACGGCGGCAGGTCGATCCTCACGGCTGATCGATGCCGGATGGCGTCGGGAATGGCGGCGAGTCCCGCCGATGTCGTCGTGGCGATCACGCACGTCGAGGCGAACCGCGGCTCGCCGGCTGCGACCAGTCGGGCGACGCCCTCAGCCGCATCGGCCGGTGCATGGTCGAGGTCGTCGAAGATCAGCACGGTCGGCCGCTCCATGAGCGTGTTCTCGCGGAGCCGATTCTCGAGTTTGAGCCATGGTCGCGCCGATTCGCTGCGGCTGGCCGGGTCGAGCGGCAGTCGGGCGAGGAGCAGGTCGAGCCAGTCGCCGTCGGGAAGACCGCGAAGCGAGAGCACGGCCGCCTCCGCGCCGAGCCCGCCGAGCCGCCGGGCCGCCGCCGCCGCCAGATGACTCTTGCCCATGCCCGGATCGGCCACGACGAGGCCGCACCGCTGCCGCTTGTCGAGGAGCCACTCGATCCTGGCGAGTGCCTCCTCCCGCGACGGCGCGGCGTGGAACGCGGCGGGGTCGAGCCCGCCATCGAAAGCCGATGCCGCCAGCATGAGTCGATCGCGTACCATGGCCGAAGTGTAGCGGTGGAAGCGCGACGGGTCAGGAGAGACTTCGCCGCGTTTTTTGAGGTTGCAGACCGTCACGGAACGAGACGAACGATTCCATGAGCGAGCGATTTTTCCTGTCGATGCCGCCCCGCGACGGCCGGGCCGTGCTCGCCGGCGACGAGGCCCGGCACCTCGCCCGCGTGATGCGGTGCACGGTTGGCGACGAGGTGGTTGTCTTCGACGGCCGCGGCACGTCGTGGCAGGCGCGGGTGGCATCGATCGGCCGCGACGAGGTCGGGCTCGATCTCGGCGAGGCCGTCATTGCGTCGCGATCGACACGCGTGCCGCTCACGCTCGCGGTCGCCCTTCCCAAGGGGGAGCGGCAGAAGTGGCTCGTCGAAAAGCTCACGGAACTCGGCGTGGAGCGGCTCGTGCCCCTGGCGACGACCCGCGGCGTCGCGGAGGCCACGCCGGCGGCCGTCGAGCGGCTCTCCCGCGGCGTGATCGAGGCCTGCAAGCAGTGTGGCCGCGATACGGTCATGACGATCGGCGGGCCGAAGAGCGTCGCCGAGATCGCGAGCGACGC
>JAGWWA010000087.1 GCA_018970605.1 Planctomycetota bacterium
AGGCGAGGCTCCAGCCGGCGGCGAGCAGTGCCTCGCGATCCCTCGCGTCGCCCGCATGGATCTCGAGCGCCAGTTCAAACGACGCCGCCACCCGCGACGGCAGATCGATCACCTTGCGAAACTCGTGGACCTTGAGCCCATAGGTCTCGCCCCCATGCGCGAGCATGCCATAGGGGCCGCGCCAACTCGCGATCGTGGTGAACCGCCGGCAGTGCGACGACGGGGCCGCCGGCCAGTGGTCGAGCAGCAGCGGCTGGCGGGTCGGCTTCCACGGCAGGCCGCCGGTGGGGATCGGGCAGCCGGGCGCGCCGATGTTTTCGCCGATCGTCAGGTAGTGGTCGTGTCGCGGCACCGCGTAGGGCACGTCGCGATCGGCATGCCAGATCTGCGTGAAGCCCGGATCGACGTCGATGAACGCCGTGCACCGAGCCGCTTCGAGAAGATCGGGCGAGGTGAGATTGCCGCTGAGGTTCACGAGCAGGTCGGATGCGGCGAGGGCGCGGCGGATGTCGCCGCGGTCGCGGCCGTGGGACCAGCCCCCGGGGCCGACGATCGCCGCCGCGGGGCCGAACGAGAAGAAGGCCGCGGCCTCGTCGAACCAGCGGATCGCCGGGGCATCGGGAACGCTCGCCACCTCCTCGACGAAGAGCACGTCGAAGCCGAGGAGTCGCAGGCCCGCGGCGTAACTGAACCGCTCCCAGGCCCCACCGGCATTGCCAGGCTTCGCGGCGAGGGCACCGGCGACCACGAGGGTGCGATTCATGCGAGGCTCACGCGAGGACGTCGGCGAGGAACTGCGGGAGCACCCGGTCGGAGTCGAACGCCGCCTCCGCGATCCTGCGGGCCGCGCGGCAGTGATGAGGATAGTCGGCGGCGATCGCCGCTGCGCCGGCCGCCGCCTCGGCGGGCGTCGTGAAGGTGAGCAGGCCTTCGCCCAGCGGATACAGGCCCGCGAGCCCCGTGTCACGGGCGAGCACCGGTCGGCCAGATGCGAGGTAATACGCGCTGCGGTCGCTCAGGAGGCCGCCCCGGGTATCCACGTACATCTGCTTCGGAACGAGGAACTCCGCCTTCGAAGAGGCCACGTAGTCGCGGTAGGCTTCGGGCGAGCCGGCCACTGCCGATGGATCGACGAGCCGCCAGCCGTGGGCTCCCAGGGCCTCGATATCCCGTTGATCCCCCGGATGGATGTCGAGCGCTTGTTCGAAGATCTCGCCCGGGCAGCGGCCCGGCACATCCAGAAACGTTCGCATTTCATGGCACCGCAGGCCGTAGGTGTGGCCCGCGTACTCCACCGGCCCGTTGGGACCGCGCCAGGCGCCGATGCTCGTGAACGCACCGTCGGGCCGCGGTGGTGCGACGGGCCACTCGTCGAGCACCACCGGCTGCGGGAGCGTGATCCAGTCGAGTCCGCACGTGGGAATCGTGCAGCCGGGCTGGCCGATCCGGCGGGCGAGCGTGGCGAAGCGGTCGTGGCCGACAAAGGCGTCATGCAGGCCGAGGGCCCGCCACATCTGGGGGAAGCCGGGGTCGATGTCGAGAAACACGCGGCGGGAGACGGCATCCAGAATCGCCGGGTCGTCGCAGTAGCCCATCACGTTGACGAGACAGGCGGCCGACTGTGCCCGCTCGAGCACGTCGGCTCGCGGGATGCCCAGCACGGTCGCGCCCCGGTCGATGTCGAGCGAGAAGGAACCGGCGAGGCCGAAGCGGTCCATCAGGGCGAGAAAGCCGTGCCGCTGCACGGAGTCGCTGAACGCAGCCGGCGCGCCGGACGTGTCGGTGCACATGCCCGAGTCGAGCCGGTCGAGGAGGATCACGTCGTAGCCGAGCCGGCGGAAGCCGAGCAGAAACTGCAGGTGAAACCACGAGAGCCCGCCCTGCCGGATTGTTTGGGCCACCGCGCCGCTGTAGAGGATCGTGTCGGTCATTCAATCACAGGCGCTCCGATGTTCGGGTCGATGGGGGACGTGGTCGCAGGGGGATGCAGGCCGTGATCCCCTCGCTGGCGCTCGGGGCTTCCTGGCGGGTGGTGCGGGTGTCGGCCGTGCCGCTGGCACGGCGGTTCCACAAAGCCCCGAGCGGAAGCGAGGGGATGGGCGTCGTGGCGACGTGGCATGAACTCGTGTTTCCAACGTCAGGAGATGCGGGTCGCCCGGTCAACAGCTTCGAGCCAGCCGTGGCCGTGGCGGAGGCAGGGCTCGAGGTGGTTGCCCTCGGCCCACTCGTTCCAGGCGTTGACGAACACGAGCCGCTGCTCGAAGGGCTGATGCTCGACGCTCTCGATCGTCTCGCGGAGGGCCCGCTCGAAGGCGGCAGGCGACGAACCCGTGAAGACGATGCCGTTTTCCCCCCGGCGTGGCGTGTTGTCCCACGACACCATCACGCACGGATGCGCCGGAAAGCCACCCTTGCCGTGAACCATCTTCGTGCGGGCGGCAGCGTAGTCGTAGATCTTCAGGCCGTCGGCGAGCGGATCGGGCAGCACACCAAGCTGCGGCTCGAACTCGACGTTGGCGTCGAATCCCAGCGGACGCATGTCGGAGACGGCGTGCGACGACATTCCCAGCAGATACGGATCGGCCAGGCAGGCGCGGCGGCACTCGGCGCGGATCGCGCCGGTCACCTCGAGCGGATCGGGGAGATCGAGCGGTCGGTAGACGAGAAACACGGGCCGGCCATCGACGCGCAGGTAGCGGCGGTCGGCGAAGGCTGTCACCAGCCAGCGGGCGTGTCGCTCCGCGTCGCCCGGTGAATACGTCTGCTTGCGGAGGATCTCCTTCTCTTCGCCGAGCCAGCGGCGCGACCAGGTCTCGTTGGCCCAGGCGAGGCAGAAGGGAAAGTCTGGTGCGCCGGAGTCCAGCACCTCGGCGAACGGTCGCTCCAGCAGCCGCTCGCCGTCGAACCAGTAGTGCCACCAGCAGAAGGCCTCGATGCCGCAGGCCCGGGCGAGGTCGGCCTGCGCGAGCCGCGTCTCGGGCACGCGAAGGTCGTAGTAGCCGAGGTCGGCCGGGATCTGCGGTTGCTCGTGACCCGGGAAGAGCGGCTCCGCCTTGGACACGTTGGTCCACTCGGTGAAGCCCTTGCCCCACCACTCGTCGTTCTCCGGGATCGGATGGAACTGCGGCAGGTAGAAGGCGAGGAGCCGGGCGCGGCGGGGCTTCATGACGTTCATGATGCGGCCTCCACGGCGTCGATGCGGGAGAGGACGTACGAGAGCTGCCGCGTGTCGGGGCCGCCCGAGTCCTGTGGGCAGAACGACTCCGACGCCTCGATCACGAGGCGGACGCGGCCGTCGCGGCGGCAGGCCCTGGGCATGGCGATCGTGAATGGTGTGGTGGCGGCAATCTCCTGGCTGGCGACGTCGTCGCCCGCGGTGAGCGTGAGGTGGAGCCCGCCCGGGAAGGCGTGCGGAGCGTGGCCGCGGACCAGGAATCCGGCGAGGTCGGCGTCGGCCACCAGCGGCAGCGAAACCCGCCGCCCAGCCCAGCCGTCGTGCCACACGCCGGTGATCGGTCCGGCCTGACGAACGGGGCCGTGCGTGGGGATGGTCACGCCATGGAAGGGCGTCTCCCGGCGTTCGGGCAGCGCGGCGGGATCGAGCCGCTCGTAGAAGCCGCGGTCGAACACCCAGCGGTAACGGTCGTTCACGGCCTCAGCCGCGGCGCGGGTGTAGTAGTCGAGCCAGGGTCCGTGCCGCGACTCATTCTCCGGGGCGACCGCCGCGTCGTCCGGCACCGCGACGCCCGCCTCGCGAAGCACCCTCGGCAGGTCGGCGGTGAGCGACTCCTGGCGGAGGATCCTCATGGCCGACGGAATGCGGCCGTCGATCTCGAAGAAGCCTTCGATCGGCCGCTGGCTGCCGGCGTGGTCGGTGCTCTGCGTGGCGAACGCGGTGAAGTCGCCGGCCAGGGCGAGATCCTGGTTGTGCCCGGCGTCCCAGGCGTGACCGTTCTGCAGGTAGGCGAACCGTGAGACCTCGAGCGCGTAGGGATTGCGGATCACGCCGACCATCAGTGGCAGGCTCGTCGCGTCGATGCCCTGCCGCGCAGCGATCGCAAACGCCTCGGCGAGCGTCTCGTGGCGAATCCCCTCGAGCTGGATCACGCCCTCGTCGAGCGTGGAATCCAGATCGGGGTGCGTGTACAAGACCGGCCGCGGCAGCACCTGGAGCAGGTATCGTGTGACCGCCATGCCTCCCGTCTTGGGCACGTGCACGAACAGCACCCGCTCGGAGAGGATCACGTGACGATCCCCGCATGGATCGCCCGGAGCGTGGCTTCGAGGAATCCCCGGCCATGGCGGCGGTCGGGCTCGAGGTGCGCGCCCTCGGCCCATTCGTTCCAGGCGTTGACGAACACGAGCCGCTCGTCGCGCGGCCGCTGCATCGCCCGCCGGACGGCGAGCGAGAGCCAGCGCTCGTAGCTCTCGGGCGTGTTGTGGTGCAGCACCCAGGCATCCTCCCCGCGGCGAGCCGTGTTGTCCCAGCCCGGGCAGACCGTGTCGTAGCGGAGATACGACACCGGTTCCGGCGCGGCGAGCACGGGCCACGCAGCATCGTAGTCGAAGACGCGGGTCTTCGACGGCCCCAGATCGAGCCGGGGCACCGAGGCGAGTTGGCTGAACTGCGGCTGAAAGAGCACCTTGGCGTCGAAGCCGGCCTGCGTGGCGTCCCAGCCGGCGTCCCAGCCGGTTTCCACGGCAACCAGGTGCAGGCCGGGCAGCCCGGCTCGCTCGGCCTCGCGCCGCCAGCAGTCGGTCGTGCGGGCCGCGTCGGGGAGCTGGTCGGCGCGATAGACGAGGAACATGGGCCGCCCGTCCACCCGGATCGCCCGCGGGTCGGAGAGCGGCCCGAGCAGCCAGCGGATGTGCGCGAGGTCGTCCTCGGCCGAGTAGTGCTGCGGCTGAAGGATTTCGGCGTCGGAGCCGTCCCAGCGGCGCGACCAGGGCTCGTTGGCCCAGCAGAGGCAGAACGGGAAGTCGGGCTCGCCGCTGGCGAGCACCTCGGCGAACGGCCGCTCCAGAAGCCGCTTTCCCTGGAACCAGTAGTGGTAGTGGCAGAAGCCGTGGATGCCGTGCCGCCGCGCGAGGTCGGCCTGCGCGGCCCTCGTTTCGGCGAGGCGGAGATCGTAGAAGCCGAGGTCGGCCGGCAGCTGGGGCTGGTGGTGGCCCGCGAAGAGCGGGGTCGCCTTGCCGACATTGCGCCACTCCGTGAAGCCCTTGCCCCACCAGGCGTCGTTCTCGGGTATCGGATGAAACTGCGGGAGGTAGAAGGCGATGAGCTTCAGGCCCGAGGACTCGGCGGCCGCGAGGTCGGGCAAGGGATCGCCCGCGATGCCGCGGGGGGCGGCGGCGAGTTCGGCCCCCACCGCGAGCCTGCGGCGGCGGGCGGCTTCGCTGTCGTCGAGGCGGCCCCAGCGGCGGTCGTAGTCGGAGAGCGGAAACTCCGGCAGCATGGTGCCCTTGGGACGGGTCGCGCAGGTGTCGTCCACGGCGGCGAGGAACGCGGAACGCGAGGCCTCACGGCTGCGCGCAGTGGCAATGTGGTCGAGCCCGGCGGCCGCGAGCCGCTCGCAGAGCGCTGCATCGCCGAGGAGTCGCTCGAGGCCGGCCGCGATCGCCGCGGCGTCGTCGGCGACCAGCACGTGCTCGCCGTCCATGAGGTCCAGGCCCTCGACGCCGATCGTCGTCGAGACGGTGGGCGTGCCGTGCATCAGGGCCTGCACCATCTTCCGCTTGGTGCCCGCGCCGTGGCGGAGCGGCACCACCGAGCAGCGGACGCGATGAAAATAGGGGGTGACGTCGGGCACCCAGCCGACGAGGCGAATGGCACCGTGGGCGGAAGCCAGTTCTCGGACCTCGTCGGTCATGCCGTGGCCGACGACGTACACGGGATGCCGGTCGAGGAGGTCGGCCGGAAGGAGCGGCAGCACGTCCTGGCAGAAGAAGCGGAACGCTTCGACGTTGGGTGCGTGCTGGAAGCTGCCGAGCAGCAGGATGCCTGCACGGTCGCCCATGGGAATGTGGCTCGGCGACGGATCCTCGCAGTCGGGCACAGTCCGGGCGGCGACCGAGGCGCCGAGGAAGTCGCCGAGGAGGTTACGCTCCTTGTCGGACACCGTGAGCACGCCGTCGGCCGCGGCATAGACGTTGAGTTCGGCCGTCATGTCGCCGGCGAAATCGGCATCGAGCAGCAGGCCTGCGGCGGCCGCCTTGGGGCTGCCCACGATCCGGCGGGCGTCACGCAGGAAGTGGAGGTCGACCGAGTCGACCAGCACCCGCGTGTGCGGAGCGTGGCGGCGGAGCGACGGCAGGTAGATCCGGGCGACCGGCCAGAAGGCGACGATGGCGAGGTCGAAGTGGACCTGCGAGACGAGCCGTTCGAAGAGTGGATTGCGGGAGCGGGTGCCGTCGTGGCGGCGGAGCGGTGCATCGTCGTGCACCGCCACGCCGAGGCGGCCCAGGCCACGGACGTAGTCGTCGGCGCCGTCGAGCCCATGAAAGGCCACCACGTCCACGCCCCAGCCGGCGTCGAGCAGGAACCGGATCAGGTCGTGGTGCCGGCGACCGCCCGAGTCGCGGTCGTGCTGCGGCACGTGATACGAGGCAAGCAGGGCGCGGCGGGTCATGGCTGGTCCCCGGAGGCGTCGCGGTGGGCGAGACCAATCCACGAATCGCGATCGATCGACGCGGGCCGCGTCCGCTGCCGCAGGAGTGCGGCGGCGTGCCGCGCCTGGAAGCGGCGGCGATTGATCTCCTGATAGCGCTTCATGCCCGCGGCCTGGTCGGTGCCCGCCGTGCCCCCTTCCGCGTGCACGATCGTCGCGGCCGGCTGGAAGAGCACCTCGTAGCCGAGATCGCGGAGCCGGAAGCCGTAGTCGGTGTCCTCGTAGTAACCCGGCGCGAAATCGGAGTCGAACCCGCCGACGCCCAGGAAGAGGTTTCGCGGCGTTGCCAACAGCGCGCCCGAGACGTAGTCCACCGGCCGCACGTGGTTGAAGAGCGGCCACGAGGGATCGGGATGCTCGCGGCCAAAGTGGCAGGCCGACGCGTCGCTGAAGATGATGCCGCCGGCCTCCTGGAGCCGGCCATCCGGAAACAGGAGCTTGCCACCGACCGCCCCTGCCCGGGGGAACTCCCGGAAGGTGTCGATCAGCGGCGGCAGCCAGCCGGGCAGCGGCACCGTGTCGTTGTTGAGAAACACGAGATACTCACCGGTGGCAGCCGCCACGCCGCGGTGGCAGGTGCCCACGAACCCGAGGTTCGTGGAATTGCGCACGACCACGATGCGGTGATCGGTCGCGGCGATCGCGGCGAGCTGTGCGGGCGTCTCGTCGGTGGACGCGTCGTCCACGAGCACGACCTCGACGGGCCAGTCGGCCGGCAGCGATGGCAGCAGGGCCCGCAGGCAGGCCGCCGTCACCGGCCACTGGTTGTGGACGGGCACCACGATCGACACCGACGGCGGCTCGGCGACGAACGGTCGCTCGATCCACTCCACCACGGGTTCGTGGGCCACGTCCACGACGGCCACGCGGGCCACACGGCGGGCTTCGGCGAGTTGGTCGGCATCGGGCCGCGACACGGCGACGATGTCGATGCTCGCGTCGATGTAGGGCAATCTCTGCGCTGAGGCCGGTGGCTCGAAGACGTGGCCGCCAGGAAACACCGCTGCTGCGGCGGCGGCGTTCCAGGCGAGCACCTGTGGCGGATGGCCGAGCGCAGCTTCGAGGTGGGGTAGCACCGCGGGCAACGCCGTGGCGGGGCGGGTATCGAGGTCGTAGAGGGATCCGCAGCCGGAACGCTGCTCGATGAGCCGGGCGTTTTGCTGGAGGTGCCGGTGGAAGCCGGGGTAGCTCGTCAGCCACCAGGAGTGCGTCTCGGGCACGAGCAGGTGGGTGGCGCCGGCCGCGCGGGTCACCTCCAGGTTGGCGATCGCCGCGAGGTCGCAGGCGGGATGGTAGCCCAGGTAGCCGCCCCGCGAATCCCGCGGGAAGTGCCAGGCGGTGCACCGTCGCTGCCGGAGCAGATCCTCGTCCCCCTTGCTGACGATCGCCACGATGCCCCCCTGCGGGACGCATTCCTTGATGAAGCCGCGGAGATTGCGGATCGTCTGGCGGTAGGCACGCTTCTGCGGCGGCAGATGGTCTTCCTCGACGTCGTGTCGCAGATCTTCGAGGAGGTCACGGAGGTCGTCGTCGCGGGCGGCGAGTTCGTCGCGGAGCCTGGCCACGTCGGCCCGCAGGCGGGTGACCTCGGCATGAATCTCCGACGACGCGGCATCGGCGGGGCCATGGCGGCGGGGCATCCGCCGAGCGGCGGCCGCGAGATCGCGAAGCACGCACGGATCCGCCCGGGGGCCGTCCATCGCCTCATCCGGATGGCCCGCCTCGGCGCAGAGTCGCCGATAGGCCTCGACGAGGGCCCCGTCGAGGCCGCAGTCGGTGAGGTCGGCGAGCGTGAAGCGGGCGGAAGCACCATCGCGCCACGCTGTGCGGCAGGCGTCGAGGATCGGGGCGGACGGCGTGAGTCCCAGGAGGCTGGCAAGCCGCGCGGCCGCCGCTCCGGCGTCGTGGCGGAAGGCGGCGTAGTGGGCGATCACGCGGTTGGATGAGGCTGTGGCATCCAGGAGCGAGGTGATGTGCGACGCCCAGAGGAAGAGTCCCACGTCGATCGGCAGATGATGCCGCTCGTTGAGCGACACGGCGACCTCGAGCGGATTGCGGATGCAGGCCACGATCCGAGCGGACGGGTGGGCGGTGAGCCAGGCCGGGTACGCGTGGCCGCACTGGTCGTCGATCCACCCCCACGGTTCGGCGGGCGGCGCGGCGGACGGCGCCGGAAGGGCGGCGGAGCCCTCCACGAACTGGACACCGCAGAGCCGCAGGCACTCGGCCACCGGCCCTGTGCCCGAGGCCGGCAACCCTGAAACGATGATTGGCATCAACGACGAGTACCGCCGGTTTTTCACCGGCGTTGAAAAGGTGCCTGGCCTCACGACAACCTTAAGACAGCGGGGTCGGCTGTCAAACATCGCCGGTCGTGCCGGTCGTGCGGATTGGAGCGGTTGGTCATGCGTCCACTGTCGGTCGTGATCGCTGGGATGGTGGCGGGGCAGCCGGGACAGGGGGGCGCGTCGTGGGCGGTCCTGCAATACGCCTTGGGCCTGAGGTCGCTGGGCCATGCGGTGACGGTCGTCGAACCGGTGCGGTCGCTCGCCCCCGGCAGCGAGGCGTATCTCGCGGATGTGGTGGGCGAGTTCGATCTCGGCGGCGCGGCGGCGGTCGTCGTGGGGGACGACGGTCGCACGCTCGGCCTGTCGCGGGAACGGCTCGTGGACCGCTGTCGGCAGGCCGACGTGCTCCTCAACATCTCGGGGATGCTTCGGGATCCCGAACTCGTGGATTCGATTCCGCGGCGGGTGTTTCTCGACCTCGATCCGGCGTTCAATCAGATCTGGCATCTGCAGGGGGCCGACATGGGCCTCGACCGGCACACGCACTTCGTCACGGTCGCGACGAACGTCGGCCGGCGGGACTGCACCGTGCCCGCCTGCGGCCGCGAATGGATCTCGACGCTGCAGCCGATCTGCCTCGACCGCTGGCCGGTCGCCGGTGAGGTGGTGCACGACGGGCTGACCACGGTCGGACACTGGCGAAGCTACGGGTCGGTGACGCACGACGGCGTGTTTCACGGGCAGAAGGCGCACGGGTGGCGCGAGGTGATGGACGTGCCGAGGCTGGTGTCGAAGCCGTGCCTGCCGGCGCTGGCGATCCACGCCGACGAGCTCCGCGACCTGGCGGCCCTGCGGGAGCACGGCTGGCAGATCCTCGATCCGTCACGGCTGTGCGGCACGCCGTCGGGCTACCAGCGGTTCGTGCAGGGATCATGGGCGGAGCTCGGCATTGCCAAGAGCGGCTACGTGGTTTCGCGGAGTGGCTGGTTCAGCGACCGGAGCGTCTGCTACCTTGCCTCGGGTCGGCCGGTGATCGCCCAGGAGACGGGGTTTTCGGATCGCCTCCCGACTGGGGCGGGACTGTTTTCCTTCAGGACGGCGGCCGACGTGCCTGCGGCCGTGGAGGCGATCGCCGCCGACTACGCCGGCCACCGACGGGCCGCGCGGGAAATCGCGGAGGAGTTTTTCGATTCGCGTCGGGTGCTGCCCGCGCTTCTTGGCGAGGTGTGCGGGGGATGAGTCGCGGATGACAGATCGCATGAACGATGGAGCCACGATGAAGAGTCGAGCCCGAGCGCTCGCCGCGGGCGTCGCCGTCGCGGTGGTTTCGCTGGTGCGGGCCGCGGCCGGCGAGCAGCCGCCCAACCCGACCGTGGAGTCGTTCTTTGCGAGTTCAGATCCGTTCGTGCGGGAGACGGTGCTCCCCAACATCGAGCGGCACCGCAAGGCCGACGCAGCGGTCATCGTGGTGGACGAGGCCGGCCGGCCGCTGGTCGGGGCTCGCATCACGGGGCGGCTGGTCCGCCACCGGTTCCTGTTCGGCGCCTGCCCGCCGGAGCGCAAGGAAGACCTCACGCCACGGTTCATCGAGAAGTGGGCGGCACTCGTGAACTTCGGGGTGGCCCAGAACGCGCTCAAGTGGTCGAGCGTCGAACAGGAGCGGGGGCGGCCCGACTTCTCGCGGATCGATCGGATGCTCGACCTCTGCGACCAGCACGGCGTGGCCCTCGAATACCACTTCCTCACCGGCTACCACCCCGAATGGCTCGCCGAACTGCCGGAAGAGGAGCGGGCCGCCTGCCAGGCGGCGTTCGCGAGGGCGGTGGTCGAGCGGTATCGCGGTCGGATTCCATTTTTCCAGGTCTTCAATGAAGACTGGCTCACGCACGTGAAGCGGGCGAAGGTGTTCTGCGACCAGACGGAGTTGTTTCGCACGCTTGCAGAGGCGCATCCGGACGTGAAGTTCGGAGTCAGCGACTGCTGGACGCTCGACGGCACGGGCGGGTTTCCCGATCCCGCCGAGGCGAAGCGACGGTATCCCGGCATTGCCTACGTGGCCGGCCATGCGCACCGCCCGCGACGGCTGTGGCCGAGTCCGGCGGAGATGTATGCCAACTTCGACCCGTATGTCGGCAGCGGCGTGATGCTCCATCTCTCGGAATACGGGATCGACTCGGGCGAGATCGAGGGCACTTACCGCAGCGGCTCCTGGGACGAGGCCCGCAAGGCCGAGTGCTTCGTGCAGGTGTTCGCAGTGGCGTTCAGCCATCCGGCGGTCGAGGCGATCAACCACTGGGACATGGGCCCCGGCGTCCGCTCGCGGACCTACAACGCGCTCCTCGAGGACGACTGCTCACCGAAGCCGGCCTACGACGCACTTCATGACCTGATCCACCGCCGATTCGCCACGCGGATCGACGGTGCGACCGACGCCGAAGGGCGGGTGGCCTTTCGGGGCTTTCAGGGTCGCTATGAGCTGACGGTCGAGGCAGCCGCCGGGCGGGAGACGGCCACGTTCGACCTCACCCCGGACGGCGGCACCACGC
>JAGWWA010000088.1 GCA_018970605.1 Planctomycetota bacterium
GGCTCACTCGAGGCGCCGGGGGGTTTCGTCACCGATGGCCGGCTGGTGTTCAACCGGCTCGGCGATTCGGTCGTCGCAACGAACCTGAGCGGCACCGGCACGATCACGAAACTCGGCTCCGGCGTGCTCACGCTCCGCGGCTCGAGTTCCTTCACCGGTCTTCTCACGGTCTCTGCGGGCACGCTCGCTGTCGGAGACTACGCCGGATCAGGCAGCATCGCCGCGGCGATCGCCAATGACGGGGCGATTGTCTTCGACGGCAGCCGGTCCACGACGTTCCCCGGCACGATCAGTGGCACGGGCGCGGTGACGAAGCGGGGCTCCGGATCGGTGAGCTTCACCGGCAGCAGCGGTTTCACCGGACCACTCACGGTCGCCCAGGGCACGCTGTCGATCGGGGCCGGCGGCACCACCGGCTGGATCACGGGGCCGATCACGACCAACGCCACGCTGGCCTTCAATCGGGCCGACGACGTCACCTTCACCGGCACGATCAGCGGCACGGGGAGCGTCAGCAAGCTCGGCGGGGGCCGGCTCGCGATCGCGGCCAATCAGCTCTACACGGGCACGACCGTCGTGTCGTCGGGCACCCTCGCGATCGGCGCGGGCGGCACCACGGGAGCGCTGAGCGGCCCGATCCGCAACGCCGGCACCGTCGTCTTCGACCGCAGCGACGACAGCACCTTCGCGGCCGCGATCAGCGGCACGTCGGGGGCGATCCGCAAGCTCGGGGCCGGGCGACTGTCGCTCACCGGCTCCAGTCCGTTCACGGGAGTCACCACCGTGGTCGCGGGTACGCTCGCCATCGGCGGGGCCGCGGGCGTCATCGAGGGATCGATCGTCAACGACGCGACGCTGGTCTTCGACGGCTCGAACGTCATCCGCAGCGTGTCGTCGATCACGGGAACCGGCGTGCTTCGCAAGGAGGGGACCGGCACGCTGCGGATCGGCGGGACCTGCGCCCCTGGGGGCGGTACCGTGATTGCATCGGGCACCGTGATGATCGCTTCCGACGACCGCTACTTCCCGCAGTCTGTGCCCAACGGCAGCCTGGTGGGGCCGGTTCAGAATGACGCGGCCCTGGTGTTCAACTACCCGTGGTCGTCGGGCACGCATTCCGGGATCATCGTCGGAACCGGCTCGGTCCAGCAGGTGGGTGGGGGCCGGCTCACGCTCACCGGCTCGAACACGTTCACCGGGCCGATGCTGGTCGACCGTTCGCTCTCCGTGCCCGGAATCGGCTCCACCACCCGGGCCGGGCCGACCGGCATGGGCGGGCTGATCCGGCTTGGCAACGCGACGTCCATGGGAACCCTGCTCTACACCGGCACGGGCGAATCGTCCGACAAGCAGTTCCAGATCGGCGCCGGCTCCGGCACCGCCGCGACCGGCGGCGGGATGATCTCCGTCGGCGGCACCGGGGGCCTGACGTTCACCAGCGCCACCTTTACGACCTCGAGCCCGACGCCGGCGGCGCCGCGGACGCTCACCCTGACGGGCACATCTCCGGCGGTCAGCCGTATCGCCGGCATCATCCAGGATCCGGCGACCGACGGCTCCGGGCCACTGTCGCTGATGAAGCTCGGGGCCACGACCTGGGCCCTGTCGGGAGCCAACTGCTACACCGGCAGCACCGCGATCGTGGCCGGAACCCTGGCGCTCGACCCCACGGGCTCGCTCGGCTCATCGCGGCTGGTCACCGTGTCGTCCACGGCCGTGTTCGATGTCACCTCCGTTCCCGGCGGCTACGTCGTTCCCAGCCTGCAGACCCTTGGCGGATCCGGCACGGTGGCGGGTGCAGTCGTGGTCGCCGATGGCGCCGCCATCGCACCGGGCTCGAGCCCCGGCACGCTCACGGTGGCGGGTGGCGTCATGCTCGGGGGCTCGGGTCGTTACCAGTGGCAGCTCCTCGACGCGTCGGGCACGGTGGGCGGCGGCTGGGACTGCCTCCGGGTCGACGGTCGCATCGACATCGGGGCCGACGCGGCCCATCCGTTCGCCATCGACCTCTGGACCCTCTCGGGCACCAACCCCGACGTGTCAGGCACCGCGCGAAACTTCGACGCCACGCGGGACGCGACCTGGACGATCGCGACGGCGAGCCGCGGGATCACCGGCTTCGCGGCCGACCGGTTCGTCGTGAACACGTCGGCCACGAACGGGACGGGCGGTTTTCGCAACCCGCTCGACGGCGGCACGTTCAGCCTTGCCGTCTCGGGATCGACCGACCTGAACCTCGTGTTCACGCCGCGGTCGTCGGCGGGCATCACGATCGACGTCGCCAGCGGCACCCAGTCGCAGGCCGCAGCCGGCTATCCGCTCCTGACGGGCACGACGCCGCTGACGAAGACCGGGGCTGGAACGCTCGTCATGGATGCCGCCAACACCCTGTCGGGAAGCACGACGATCGCGGCGGGGACGCTTGCGATCGCCGACCCCGCAGCCCTGGCCGCGAGCCTCGTCAGGCCCTTGGCAGGCGGCACGTTGGCGGTGGCGGCCAGCATCGCCACGACGGTTGGCGGGCTCGACCCGAACGCGGGCGGTCTGACCGACGTGGCCCGCGGCGCCATCACCGTGGCGGGCGGCCTCTCCGCCGCCGATCTCGTGACGGCGATCGTCAGCGGCATGGGGGACGGCTCCTGGAACGGCACGCGCGGCATCACATCCTCGGCCGCGGCGGCGGCGGTCGTCGCCAACGTTCCGCGGAGCGTCGGCTGGCTCGACAACGGCGACGGCTCCGTTCGGTTCTCGTTCGCCGCTCCGAGCGACACCAATCTCGACTGGCAGGTCGACGTGCTGGATGCCGCCAACTTCCTGGCGGGAAGCCGATTCGACACGGGGCTGCCTGCCACGTGGAACCAGGGCGACTTCACCTACGATGGCCTCGTGGACATCCTCGACGCCGCGTCCTTCCTATCCGTCGGGCTCTTCGACGCCGGCCCCTACGACGCACAGCCGCAGGTGAGAGCCGTGCCGGAGCCGGGCCTCGTGCCGTTGGTCGCCGTCGGGATGCTCGTCCTTCACGGTGCGAGAGGGTCTCAACGCCGCTCTCGACCAGCCTGACGGTTCCCACGTATCCGTCAGTTATTCGTCGCGGACGCCGCGGCGGCGCCAGTAGTTGGCCAGCAGCGATCCCGAGATGTTCATCCAGGGGATGAAGACCGCCGCGGCGAGGCCGACGGTGTCGATCTTGCCCATCTCGTTGGCGAGCCCCGAGGCCATGCCGCCGTTCTGGATGCCCACCTCCATCGCGATCGTCCGCGACGATCGTTCGTCCACCCGCGAGAGCTTGCAGATCGCGTAGCCGAGCGCGAGGCCGACGACGTTGTGGAGCACCGACGCGATGAAGAGTTCCACGCCGAGGTCCATCAGCTGGCCCCTGCCCTTCGCGATCGTGATCAGCGTCACGAACAGGATGCCGAACATGGCCGCCGCCGGCATCCACCGCTCCACGCCCGGCCAGAGCCGCCAGAGGGCGTGGTAGCCGATGCCCACGAGCACCGCGCCGGCACAGTAGATCGCCAGGAGCGCGGGCCGCGTCGGCTCGCCGCCTGCGGTGAGCGGCACCGACCAGAGTCCGGCCAGCCACGTGCCGAGGGCCGCCGCGAGGCCGAGCAGGCAGCCGGTGGTGAGCGTGCGGCGGGCAGCCGTCGGGGCATGCCGCAGCCAGTCGTGCAGGAGAGCCGCCCCCACCGGCACGATCACGATCTTGATGATGTCCATCATCATCCCGACCACGTCGATCGCGGTCCACCGCCCCGCCAGCAGCCACATCCAGAAGGGCGTGGTGAGCGGCGCCGTCACCGTGCCGATGGCGGTGAGCGTGAGCGAGAGCGGCAGATTGGCCTCCGCGATGTACGACATCACGTTCGATGCCAGGCCGCTGGAGCAGGCGCCGATCAGCACCACGCCCGCCGCGATCTCCGGCGGCATCCCCATCGCCTTCGCGATCCCCCAGCCCACCACCGGCATCACGCTGAACTGGAGCAGGATCCCGATGATCACGGGATAGCTCATGTTCCTCACCGACTTCAGCTCCGCGATCGTCATCTGCGTGCCCATGCCGAACATCACCAGCTGGATCATCGCCGTCAGCAGGTGCTTGTTCTTCATGTCGAGGCCGCCGAGGCTGAGGCACCGCTCCGGATAGAGCATCCCGAGCACCACCGTGACGAGCACCCAGATCGTGAACTGGTAGGTGACGAGCGCGGGGATCGCGCGGCAGCCGACCGCCGCGGCCACGCTCGCCACGACGGCGGCTGGCTGCCAGATGTCGGGCCGGCCGCCCGCCCAGCCGGCGGCGGCGGTGACTCCCGCGACGGCCGCGACTGCGAGGCCCAGCCGGGCGACGAGCTTCAGCAGGTCGGGCACGAGCCCTCCTTCGTGGTTGACGCTGCGGCGGCGAACTCCGCGGCCAGCCGGTCGATGGCCAGCGGCGGGCTCGCCAGGATCGGCGGCCGGTGTGGGTTCGGCGGCAGTGCCTCGACGACGCGGGCCATCGAGGCCTGAGCCAGCGCGATCACGTCCACCTCGGTGGCCAGTTCCTCGAGTGCGGCCGCCACCCGGGCGTCGTGCGTGGCGGCGTCGCCCGCCATCAGGGCGTCGAATGCGCCGTCGCAGAGCCGGGCCGTGATCGCGACCTCGCGGCCCGCAGCCGCGGCGCACCGCCCGATCAGGTCGGCCGTCGGGTCGAGCGTGGTGGGGAGCGTGGCGATCACGCCGACCCGCCGGCCGGTGGCGACCGCCCGCTCGGCCATCGCCCGGTCCACGCGGATCACCGGCACGTCCACGAGCGTGGCGGCGGTCTCCACCGCGCGGCCGATCGACGAGCACGTGACGAGGATCGTGTCGGCGCCGGCGGCCTCGGCGGCGGCGACGTGCTGCACCACGCGACGGGCCGTCGCCGGCCGCAGCCGCCCGTGGGCGATCACATCCTTGATGAGGCTGTCGTCCACGAGGTTGAACACCGCCACGCCGGGCAGCCGCTCGCGGCAGAGCTGCTCGAAGGCGGGTACGAGCGTGGCGGAAGTGTGGACGAGGCCGAGGCGGCGGAGTGGCGTGGTCATGGTGGGTTCAGCGGGTGGAAAGAACAGCTCACGGAGGTGCACGTTGGCAACCCGCCCAGGAAGCGCAGCGGACGGGGATTCGCCGCAGGGTGCCACCCTGCGGCCACGGTCGTCGTCATCGCCCTCATTCTCGCCCCGCCGTGGCCCGGTCGATGGCGACCGCGGCGAGGATCACGAGGCCCTTGATCACCTGCTGCCAGTAGGGCGAGACGTCGAGCAGCACGAGGCCGATGTTGAGCACGCCGATCAGCAGGCAGCCGAGCACGGTGCCGGCGATCGAGCCCCGGCCGCCGCCGAGCGAGGCGCCGCCGATCACCACCGCCGCGATCGCGTCGAGTTCGTAGCCCATGCCCGCGTCGGGCGTGGCCGCGTTGAGTCGCGACGTGAGCAGCACGCCGGCCACGCCGGCCAGCGCCCCGCACCAGAGATAGGCCCCCCGCTTGATCCCCGCCACCGGCAGGCCGCTGGCATTCGCCGCCCGCTCATTGCCCCCCACGGCGTAGAGGCCGCGGCCGAACCGCGTGTGGCCGGCGACGACGGCGACGATCGCGGCGAGCGTCCCCGCCACCACGATCAGCATCGGCACCCAGCCGAGCAGCGGGACGGCGTCGAGCCGGCCGTTGCCGAGAAACGAGAATGCGGGGCCAAGATCGTGGATCGGATTGCCGCCGGTCCAGAGCATCGTCAGGCCCCTCGCGATGCTCAGCATGCCGAGCGTGGCCACGAAGGGAGGCAGCCGGAACGCGGTGACGGCCGCGCCGTTGACGAGGCCCACGACGAGGCCCGTGGCCACGCCCGCGAGCATCGCCCCGGCCGGCGTGAACTCGATGAGCGTGTTGATCCGCTCCAGCCGCAGGCCCGATTTCGCGAGTCCGGCGGTCACCGCGCCGGCGAGGGCGAGCGTCGAGCCCACGGAGAGATCGATTCCGCCGGTGAGCACGACGAGCGTCATGCCCACCGACAGGCAGAGGTTCACCGAAATCTGGCGGAGCACATTCTGCAGGTTCTTTTCCGACCAGAACGAATCGGTCGTCAGGCTCAGGAGCAGCACGAGCACGGCGAGGGCGAGCACGGAGCGGAACCGCACGAGCAGCGGCACGAGGCCCGCGGTGGCGGTGCGGAGCGGCGTGGTGTCGGCTGTTGGCGGCGGCATGGCGTCGGGTGGGATCGTCTGGCGGAATGGTGCGTGGCGTCAAGCGACCGCGGCGGGTGGTCGCTGCGGGGGAATGGCGGCATGGAGGATCGCCTGCTCGGTGGCCGCGCCGCGAGCAAACTCGGCCGTCACCCGCCCCTCCGCGAGCACGAGGATCCGGTCGCTGATGCCGAGGATTTCCGGGAGTTCGGAGGAGGCGACAAGGATCGCCATGCCGCCCCGGGCGAGTTGGTCGATGAGCGAGTAGATCTCCCGCTTGGCGCCGATGTCGATGCCACGGGTGGGTTCGTCGAGCAGGAGGACCCGCGGATTGCAGGCGAGGCCCTTGGCGAGCACCACCTTCTGCTGATTGCCGCCGCTGAGCGTACCGACCGCGTGGGCGATGGTGGGCGCCTTGATCGCCAGCCGCGACACCGCCTCGGCCGCGCGACGCGCCTCCCCCCGGCGGCTCACGATCCCTGCTTGCGTCACCTGGTCGAGCGACGCCATCGAGATGTTTTCCGCGATGCTCATCCCGAGCACCAGGCCGTCGGCCTTGCGGTCTTCGGGCGCGAGGGCGAGGCCCGCCGCGAGGGCGTCGCGCGGCGAGCGGATCGTGGCCTCGGCGCCATCGATGCGAACCCGGCCCGTCGTTCCGCGGGAATGCAGGCCGTAGACCGCCTCCATGAGCTCGGTGCGGCCGGCGCCCATCAGGCCGAAGAGGCCCACCACCTCTCCGGCATGCACCGCGAGTGAGACGTCCGCAACGAGCGGCTGCCCGCCCGCGGGTCGGGCCACGGCGAACCCGTCGAGCTGAAGCAGCGGTCGCCCGGGTGCCGATGGCGACCGCGGATAGAGGTCGGCGAGGTCGCGGCCAACCATCCGGCGGACATACTCGGCCCTGTCGCGGGCGGAGAACGCCGCCTCGTGGACGAGCATGCCGTCGCGGAAGATCGTCACGTCGTCGGCGATCTGCGGCAGCTCATCGAGCCGATGGGTGATGTAGATCATGCCCACGCCCCGATCCTTCAGCCGGCGGATCACCCGGAAGAGCGTTTCCACCTCGTGCTCCGTGAGCGCGGAGGTGGGCTCATCGAGGATCAGGAGCCGCGCATCGAGCGACAGTGCCTTGGCGATCTCGACCATCTGCCGCGTGCCCACCTTGAGCCGTTCCACCGGCGTCGCGGGATCGATGTCAAGGTCGAGCATGGCGAGCACGTCGCGGGCATCGGCGTGCATGCGGTGGCGATCGACGAGGCCCCAGGGCGTCAGCGGCTGCCGGCCGAGCACGATGTTCTCGGCGACCGACAGGCCGCCCACGAGGTTCAGTTCCTGGAAGATGATCGACACGCCGGCGGCCCGGGCCGCACGGGGCGAGCGAAACGTCACCGGGCGACCGTCGAGGGCGATCGTACCCGCATCGGGTGGAAACACGCCGGCGAGGATGTTCATCAGCGTCGATTTGCCGGCGCCGTTTTCGCCCAGCAGGGCGGTGAGTCGTCCGGACCGCACCGTGATGCCTGCGCCGGCGAGCGCCTGCACGCCGGGGAACGCCTTGGAGATCCCACGGGCTTCGAGGAGCGGCGGCGAGTCGCCCACGGTGGGAGTCATCGGGGTGTCCCCTCGCTGGCGCTCGGGGCTTCGAGGTGCGGCAGCAAGCCCCGAGCGGAAGCGAGGGGATACGGGGTGGCATCCGATCGCGACACCGGCGTCTCGTCAGGGCCTGTCCCCTCGCTGGCGCTCGGGGCTTCGAGGTTGGTGATCCGTAACGGAATGAGCTTCCAGGGCTTGTCGGCCGGAAGCACGCCCTGCACCTGGCCGCAGGCGGCGAACTCGAGTCGTCCGCCCGCCTTCGCGGCGGTTGTGAACGGTGCGATGACGCGTTCGTGCACGAGCCGGTTGATCTCGCTTGCGGCCGCGGCGAGTTCGCGGGAGTCGGTCCGCGAGGCCGGATCGACCGTGCCCGTCACGTCGCGGACCGCCGTGCCGAACACGAGGCCCGTCGCGAGCATCACGTCTCCCGCGCCGCCGTCGAGGGCCACCCGGCAGCCCGCGGAACCGACCTCGACGATCGTGCCTGTGCCGCGGACGAGGTAGAGGCACGTGCGACTGAGGCCGACGGAGCGGCCGAGCGACCCGCAGGCCTCGGCCCCGTCGCGGCGGATGGCCGCCATCACCTCGCCCGCGTCGTTCGCCTTGGCGAGAGCCGGCGTCAGGTCATCGGCCCAGAAGCGACCCGCGAACGCCCGAGGGTCGAACGCCGCCACGGCCGTGATCTCGGAAAGAGGGCGGATGCGGATGAGCGGAAACCGCCAGAGCAGCCCGCCGAAGGACGCCAGGATCGCGGCGACGACGAGCCGGCGGAGACGTGATCGCGGTGACGGAGGGACGGGCATGCGGGCGGCCTGATGGGCGAGGCGTCAGTTCGTGGCCGGGCGGGCGTCTTCCTTCGCTCCGTAGTCGCCATACTCGCCGACGTTCTCGGGCGTGACCACCTCCACGGCGACCGGCACCTTCTGGGGAAAGTCGCGTTTCCCCTTGATCCAGGCGTCGGCATACTCCGCCGCCTGCCGGGCCATCGTCTTGGGGAACTGCATCCCCGTGGCGGCGATCTTCTTCTCGGCGATCAGTTTCACCGCCTCGTCGGCGCCGTCGAAGCCGAACACCTTCACGTCGGTGCGGCCCGCGGCAGCGAGCGCCTGGTAGGCCCCCATCGCCATCGCGTCGTTGCCGCAGAACACCGCGGCGAGTCCCTCGCCGTGCTTCTGGAGGAGCGTTTCCATCACCTCGAGCGCCTTGGCGCGGTCGAAGTCGGCCGCCTGCTGGGCCACCATCGTGAGGCCGGGGTAGTTGTCCACGACCTCGTGAAAGCCCTTGCTGCGGTTGTGGGCGTTGTTGTCGCCGAGGTAGCCGAGGATCTCGACGTAGGCGCCCTTGCCGTCGAGGGCCTCGACGAAGTGCTGGCCGAGGGCCACGCAGCCGCCGTGGTTGTCGGAGAGAATCTGCGACGTTGCGGCGTCGGTGGCGTTGATCTCGCGGTCGATGCAGAACACCGGCACACCGGCGGCCTTGGCCTTGCGGACGTTGGCGATCGATCCGTCGGAGTCGGTCGCGTTGAACAGGATCGCCTTGTAGCCGCCAGCCAGCACGTTCTCGAAGTGCGAGGCCTCCTTCGCCGTGTCGTTCTGCGAATCGAAGATCGTGGCTTCGTAGCCGAGCTCCTCGGCCCGCGCCTTGGCCGTCTCGCCAAGGACCACGAACCACGGGTTGTTGAGCGTGGAGATCACGACCGCGACCTTGGGCGTGCCGGCGGCTGCGGATGGCGCGGTGACACGGGGCGGTGGTGTGGGCTGGGAGCAGCCAACGGCCACGCAGGCGATGACGACGGCGGCGAAACGGCGAATCATTCGGGTTGAGTCCTCATATCTCGTGCCATGACCAGGAGGTCGTCGTGTCCGACCTGGCCCCCTTTGAACGCGAACACGGCCCCAGCGATCGCGGGCCGCGTGCTCTGCACGCGACACCACGGCGCCCCGGGGGCCAACCGGGCCATGAATCGCAGCGACGAGATTCCGAGTTGACGGGCCACCTCGCCGGACGTGTCGCCACCGGCGACCACCACCCGACGAACCGAGGCCGCGTCGAGAATCCTCCCCGCGACTTGTCCGAGGAGTTTACCCAATGCCTCACCGGTCAGCGCCGACCAATCTCCCGCGCCGGGCCGAAGGATCACCGAGCGGCCTGCGCGGTGCGCGGTAGTTGCGCTCGTCACCGCGGCGTCGTAAGCGGCATCCACGCCGCTCGCGACGAGTGGCTGATCGTGAAAGCCGGCGTGGAGGGCCGAGGCGATCTGCCGCGACGTCACCGGTGACCGGCTCCCGGAAACGACGAGGAGCGGGCCGGGTGGCACGGGCTCGCGGGCCTGTCGGTGCTCGCCATGGTGGGACGCCGCGAAGACTCCGGCGGCGACGATCGCCGCCTCGATGCCCGAGGAGCCGGCCACGAACAGCGGCGCGGCGGTGCGTTGCTGCAGTTCGTCGAGCACGCGTCCGATCGTGGCGAGGTGACCGGTGGTGGTGGCGTCGAAGAGCACGATGCCGTCGGGGGCCGCTTCGATGGCAGAGAGAGCGGCCTCGGTCCCCTGCTCCACCATCGGCAGTTCGATGAGCGTGACGGGCAGCGACGTCTGGCGGGCGAGGACCAATCGCAGGTCGGCCTCGTCCATGGGGGTGACCGGGTGTCGGCTCATCGTCGGATGTCGGTCGAGCCGGAAGGCAGGGCTGTCGAGGCCCGACCGTGCGAAGAGGTTGCCGAACGCACACCAGCGGCCGAGGTGCGGTGCCGCCACCACCAGCGGCGTCCACCGCGCGGGCAGCACGCGCCGGCCGATCTCGACCGCCCGTCCGATGCTCCCGACCGTTGGCGACGAATCGAACGTCGAGCAGACCTTGTAATGGAGGAACCGCGGCTGCTTCGCCGCCAGCATCGCAAAGACGCCCGGCAGGCGTTGCTCCATCTCGGCGGGTGCAAACGTGCGGCTCAATCCCGCAACGCCAATCGCGCGTCGCGATGGCGAGGGCGAAGGTTCGACCTCATTGACGTATAGCTCGACATCGATCCCGGCGAGCGCGAGCGACTCGAGCACGTCGGTCGAGCCGGTGAAGTCGTCGCCGTAGTACGCCAGGTCCATGAGCAGCCTCTCGCGGCCGAGTTGTGGAGGATCGTCACCCCAGAGAGCGTAACGCCGCGAGTCGTACGGCCGCCCGGCTCAGGAAGCGTAACGCCGTAATACGCGTCATACTTGATCCTGAGGCGTTCCTGCGGCGGTGTCACTCCGCCAGGAAGCCCCGAGCGGGAGCGAGGGGATCAAGCGTGGCGGCGGCGAGCGACGCGTGCCGATCCGCGGAGCCGTTCCCGTCGCTTGCGCTCCGGGCTTTGAGGGTTCCGTGGAAACCGCGCGAGGATCAAGTGTGACGCGTAGAAGGCCGCGGGCGCCTGACGCTGGACACGGTATC
>JAGWWA010000163.1 GCA_018970605.1 Planctomycetota bacterium
AAGCGACGGGAACGGCTCCGCGGATCGGCACGCGTCGTTCGCAGCCGCCACGCTTGATCCCCTCGCTCCCGCTCGGGGCTTCCTGGCGGAGTGACGCCGCCGCAGGAACGCCTCAGGATCACGTGTGACGCGTAGAAGGCCTCGGGCGCGGTCGAAAGAATGCCAAGTCTATTTCGGCCGCCCCCCACGCCTCACGGCGTTGGGCTTGGACGGCAGAAGGTTGCCGACCGTGCAAGCCGAAGGCCGTCAGGCCGATGGCATCGCCTCCCGCTGGCCACCGCTTTCGGCTGCGCGCCGCGCAGACAGCGAGGGGCTGCCCGTGCCCCAGGAGCTGGCGTTGCTGGCCAGCGGAGGCAGGATGCCGGAGCGCAGCCAGCATCGAGTGAGCGAAGCCCAGGATGGGCGGAGCGAACGTCCGGCGACGGGGCACGGGCAGACCCGAGCCGCCGCAAGATCCCGACCACCTGTGGACCGCTGGTGCAGGTTACCAACGCACGGAGCTCGGCGAATGCGCCGACGTCAGCCCTCGCCGAGATACGCGTCGCGGACGCGACGGTCGGCGGCCAGTTCGGCCCCGCTGCCGGTGAGCGTGATCCTACCGGTCTCGAGCACGTAGCCACGGTGGGCCAGCTTGAGGGCGGCGCGGGCATTCTGCTCGACGAGCAGCACGGCGATACCCCGCGCTGAGAGCGAGGCGATCACCTCGAACACCTTCGCCACGATCAGCGGTGCGAGGCCGAGCGACGGCTCGTCGAGGAGCAGGAGCCGCGGGTGGCCCACCAGGGCCCGGGCGATCGCAAGCATCTGCTGCTCACCACCTGAGAGCGTTCCTCCGAGCTGATCCATCCGCTCGCCGAGCACGGGAAACAGGCCACAGGCCTCGTCGATGTCGCGAACGAGCTTGGCCCGGTCGGTCTGGGTGAAGCCGCCGAGTTCCAGGTTCTCCCGGACGGTGAGTCGCGGGAAGATGCGGCGGCCTTCCGGAGCGTGGCCGATCCCGAGCCGCATCACCTCGTGGGGCTTCGCAGACGCCAGCGGCGCGCCGGCGAAGCGGATCGAGCCGCCGCGGGGCGGCACCACCCCGGAGATCGCCATCAGGAGCGTCGTCTTGCCGGCACCGTTGGCGCCGATCAGTGCCACCAACTCTCCATCGTCAACGTCGAGCGACACGCGATCGAGGGCCCGGATCGGCCCGTATCCCGCCTCGAGATCGCGCACTTCAAGCAGCGGCATGCGACTCACGACTCCCCGCCCAGATAGGCCTCGATCACCTTCTCGTCACGCCGCACCTCGGCGGGCGTGCCCTCCGCGATCTTCACGCCGTGGTCGAGCACCGCCACCTTGTCGCTCACCCGCATCACCACGTTCATGTGGTGCTCGATGAGGAGCACGGTCACACCTCGGGCCCGGATCTGCTCCACGAGCGAAGCGAGGTCGGCGGTCTCGGCTGGGTTCATGCCCGCGGCCGGCTCGTCGAGGAGCAGCAGTTCGGCCCCGGTCGCCAGCGCCCGGGCGATCTCCAGCCGCCTTTGATCGCCGTAGGGCAGTTGGCCGGCGATCCGGTTGGCGCTGGCCGCCAGGCCCACGAACTCGAGTTCTCGCAGGGCGGTCGCCTGAGCGGCGGCCTCGGCCCGCCTGTTGCCGGGCGTGCGAACAAGCATCGCAGGAACGCCACCGGGGATCGTCCGGTCAAGGCCGATGAGCACGTTCTCGAGCACCGTCATGTTGGAAAACAGCCTGATGTTCTGGAACGTCCGCGACACTCCCGA
>JAGWWA010000089.1 GCA_018970605.1 Planctomycetota bacterium
CGATCCGCAGCCGGCGTTGGTGCATCTGCTCGCCGTCGGCATCCTCGTGACGGCGCTGCTCACCGTGGCCGTCGTGATCCTCGAGCGGCGGCAGTTCCCGCCGAGCGACGAGGTGTGATCGCTCCCGTAGCCGCAGGGTGGTACGACCGAGAGCACGATACTGACACTGTTGACAGGGGTCGCTCGTGTCCCAGGTGGAGCTGACGGTGGCCTCGAGCGGGCTGTGGGAGCAAGCGAAGCCATGGATGGCGAAGCGCAGCGGACACGCAGTGAACGGAGGCCTGGAGGGCCGACGTGAACGTCAAGCGAGAGGCCACCGGCAGCCCCGCCGTGCGGTAAGGCCGTGGCCCGCTCGCTGATTCCGTGATGCAAACTGTCCGGCACCTACGCCTCGCCGCGGCGGCGGGCGAGGGCGAGCCGACAGGCCTCGGCGACCCGCGGGGCGGCGTCTGCGTCGAACGGCCAGATCTCACGTCGTCCTTGTGTGTCGGCGTCGTTACCGAGCCACTCCGCGAGCCTGGCCGCGACGGCGTCGTCGGCAGCGACGATGCGGTCGCTCGACCCGAGCGCCGACAGTACGAGACGCTTGAGCGACGGCCGACTCGTTGCCGCCTCGAGGTCGGCCGCCGACACATGCACCACCACCGGTGCACCAGTTTCCACGGCGAGGTCGGCGAGGATCCCGGCGTGGAGCACGAAGATCGCGTCGGGGAAGATGGCGTCGGCCGCCTCGGCCACCATCTGTCGCGCCGTCTCGCGGGCGAGCCCGAGCACCCGCGACGGCACGTGGGCGGTCGCTCGAAGGAACGCCTCGGGGCTCCCTTCGCGGACGGCCGCCAGGAACTCGTGGGATGCCGCGGCGACGTCGTGGAGATGGATGCCGTGCATGCCGGGCGGTTGTTCTTCGAAGGCGTTGGCCGTGGAGGGGCCGCAGACGGCGACCGTGCAGCCGGCCGCCTCGAGCGGCGTGCGCAGCGCGTGGATCCGCGTGTGCGGGGGATCGCAGCAGCCGTGATCGACGAGGAGGATGCGCATGCCGCCGTCATCCGCCGGATCCGGCGGCGTCAGGTTCAGATCCAGTGCTGCCAACGGGCGATCGCCAGGCAGACGGCCGTCCATGCCGCGGCCGCCCAGTCGTCTGCCATGATCCCGAGCCCAGCGGGGAGCCGCTCCAACTGCCGGCAGGGAAACGGCTTGCCGATGTCGAAGATTCGCAGCAGCACGAAGGCGACCGCGAGGAGTTGGGGTGTGCGGGCGAACGGCGGCACCGCCAGCAGCGCCAGCGGCATGCTGGCCACCTCGTCGAGCACGATCGCCCCCGGATCCTTGCGGCCCATCAGGGTGGCGGCACGCGAGCAGACGGGTATGCCAGCGAGGCAGAGGCCGACCACGAGTCCGACCTCGACCACGTGTGTCATGACCGGCTCGCCAGCGGCGACCCGGTCGGACAGCCAGCCGATCGCAAGGGCCAGCGGCAGCCCGAGCAGCGCGCCGAACGTGCCGGGGGCGAACGGGACGCGGCCCAGCCCGAATGCCGTCGCCAGAAAGACCGTCGGCGCGAACCACGGCACACGGGCCGTGGCCGCGGGGGAACCGCCTGATTCAGCCGAGTCGGGCATCCCGACATCGTACCGTGCCGGCGAGGTCGGTATGATTCCCCGAACGTTCTGGTCCGCCAGCCTCACGACTTTGCGATGGATTCCGTCCCCCTCGACAACCCCGCCGCCATCGGCCCCCTCGCGCTGGTCGAGTATCCGCATCCGGCCCTGCTGCGGCGGGCCAGCCCTGTCACCCGCCTCGACGCGGGCCTCCGCGACGCCGCGGCGCGGATGTTCGACATCATGTACGAGGCCCAGGGGATCGGTCTGGCCGCTCCCCAGGTAGCGCTTCCCTACAGGCTGTTCGTCGTCAACTGTGCGGGCCGCCGCGGTGACGGCGAGGAGCACGTCTTCATCAACCCGGTGCTCTCGCGGCCGCGGGGCACGGCGGTGCAGGAAGAGGGTTGCCTGTCGCTGCCGGGCGTGAGGATGGATGTCCGGCGGCCGCAGAAGATCGTGGTGGACGCGTTCTCGCTCGAGGGCGAACCGATCCGCATGGATCTCGACGGACTGCTCTCGCGGGTCGTGCAGCACGAATACGATCACCTCGAGGGCCGCCTGTTCACCGACCGACTCCCCGAGGCGGCAGCGCTCGAGGTGCGACGCGACCTCGAGACGTTCCGCGAGATCTTCTTCGGCAGGCAGTCGCGGGGCGAACTGCCCCGCAACGAGCAGCTGCTCGCCGAACTCGACCGCCTCGAGGCGGCCCGCTGCTGACGCCCCCTGATTCCTTCGTGGGGCTGCTGTGATGACACCGCTTCGCATCGTCGTGATGGGCACCGGGCCGTTCGCGGTGCCGATGTTTCGCGGGCTGCTGCAATCGCCGCACGAGATCGTGGCGGTGGTGACGCGGCCGGACCACGCCCCGCCGGGCCGCCGGCCGCCGGCGAATCCGATGCGCGAGGCGGCCGCCGCCGCCGGCCTCGGCATGCTCGCTCCTGAGCAGGCCAACGACCCGACGGTGATCGCGTCGTTGGCGGCGCTGCGGCCCGACCTCTTCGTCGTCTGCGACTACGGGCAGATCCTCTCTCGCGATCTCCTTGGTGTTCCGCCGCTTGGCGGCATCAACCTTCACGGCTCGCTGCTACCGCGGCATCGCGGTGCCGCGCCCGTGCAGTGGGCGATCCGCGAAGGGGATGCCGTGAGCGGTGTGAGCGTGATCCACATGACGCCGGCGCTCGACGCGGGCAACGTGATCGTCGCCCGCTCGACTCCCGTGGGGCCACGTGAGACGGCGGCGGAGCTCGAGCCCAGGCTCGCCGAACTTGGTGCGGGGGCCGTGATCGACGCGGTCGAGCGGATGCAGGCGGCGGTGGCGGCGACCGGCACGGTGGCCGGCATCGGCATTCCGCAGGACGCGGCCAAGGCCACGCGAGCGCCCCGCCTCTCGAAGCAGGACGGCGTCGTGGACTGGTCGCTGCCGGCCGTCACGCTCGAGCGACTGCGGCGGGCGTTGGAACCATGGCCGCGGCTGACGACGTTTTTTACGCGAGGCGACGGCCAGCGGCAGCGGCTCGTGCTGGATGACGTGGAGGTGGCGACGCATCCGGAGGCCGCCGCAGCCGTGCCTGGCACGGTGCTCGACACATCGGGCGGCAGGATCGTGGTGGCCAGTGGCGGCGGGACGGCGCTGGCGATCACGCGGGTTGTTCCCGAAGGTCGCCGGGCGATGCCGGCGGCCGACTATCTCCGCGGCAGTCCGCTGCTGCCGGGCGCGGTGCTGGGGTGAGGCGGGCGAACGCCCGATGCTGCGTTCCAGCGTCAATCCCCGCGCGGACAATCAGGGCTTTCTGCATGCATGGGACAACGTCTCCAACAAGCCCCGAACGCGAGCGAGGGGATGCACCGTCGCTCAATCAACACGGGTCGGCTGCGAGTCCGCCCTGACCCCTTCGCTGGCGCTCCGGGCTTCCTGAGGCGTCGGCGCGTGTGCGTGGGCAGCCCCGAGCCACCGCGGGAAACCGCAGGTTGAAACCCTGTGCTACGAAGAAGGAAGCGCGTCGTAGTAGAATCCGCGGCATGACGAAACGGCTTTGGATCGAGACCGTCGGCTGCCAGATGAACGTGCTCGACAGCGAGCTCGTGGTGGCGGCGCTCCGCCGGCAGGGGTGGGAGATGGCCCCGGCCGCCGATGCGGCCGACGCGGTCTTTTACAACACCTGCTCGGTTCGCCAGCACGCCGAAGACAAGATCTATTCGGCGCTCGGCCGGATCCGGAGCGTGAAGGCCAAGCGGCCCGATGTGGTCGTGGGCGTGCTCGGCTGCATGGCCCAGAAGGATCAGGAGCAGATCCGCAAGCGGGCCCCATGGGTCGATCTCGTGGTCGGCCCCGGGCAGTTGCACCAGGTGCCGACCCTCGTGGATGACGTGCTGGCCGGCGGCGGACCCCGGATCGAGGTGAGCCTCGACCGCAAGGCGGGCAGCCGCGATGCGATCGCGCGGAGTTTCGAGAGCTACGATCCCGACCGCGACGCGGCGATGAGGCCCACACCCTTCCAGGCCTTCATCCGCACCCAGACCGGCTGCGACAAGTTCTGTGCGTTTTGCGTGGTGCCGCACGTTCGCGGCCCGGAGCAGGCCCGCTCGCCTGAAACGATCGTGGCCGAGGCACGAAAGCTCGTGGCCGAGGGCTGCCGCGAGATCACGCTCATCGGCCAGACGGTCAACAGCTACAAGTGGTCCGACGGCGGCCGGACCACGCGGCTCGCCGATCTGCTCGCGCTCCTGGACGCGATCGACGGCCTCGACCGGATCAAGTTCGTCACCAACTACCCGCGGGATATGACCGACGATCTGATCGCGGCCGTCCGCGACCTGCCGAAGGTCTGCCACTATCTCCACGTGCCCGCCCAGCATGGCTCCGACGACGTCCTCGGCCGCATGAAGCGGGGCTACACGATCGGCGAATACATGGAGATGCATGGTCGAATCCGCGCCGCGATCCCGCATGCGGCCGTGACCAGCGACTTCATCGTGGGGTTTTGCGGCGAGACAGACGCCGAGTTTCAGACCACGCTCGACCTCGTCAAGACGGTCGGCTTCAAGAACAGCTTCATCTTCAAGTACAGTCCGCGGCCGGGCACGAAGGCCTTCGATCGCCTGCCCGACGATGTGCCGGAGGAGGTGAAGAAGGAACGAAATCGTCTTCTCCTCGAGGCTCAGGAGGAGGTGAGCCTGGCGGGGAATCGCCGGTTCGTGGGGACGCGGCAGCAGGTGCTCGTCGAGGGACTTTCCACCCGCGACGAAAAGCGGGCGGTCGATCCCGGGCCCGACGGCGTGGCCCAGCTCACGGGCCGGACGATGTGCGACCGGATCATCGTCTTCGACGCCCCCACGCGGCTCGTCGGGCGGCTTGTTGACATCGACATTCTCGCCGCCGGCGCCTGGTCGCTGTCGGGCGTCGTGGCCGACGGCCTTGCCGACGCCGTGCCACTCGACACACTGGACTTCTCCGGCGACACGACGCCCCTGTACGACATTTCCCTTCCTCACTCGAAGCCGCAGGCGGCGACTTCCGAACCCTCGCGGGGCTGACGTGGCCGCGGCCATCGATGTGGCGAGGCTTCTTGACGACCCAGCGGCGGCCGACGCATGGGGCCGGTCCGCGGGGCTGGCCGATCCTGCCGGGGCATCCAGGGCTCTGGCGGCTATCGCCCGGGCCGGTGTGCCGCGCGACCTGCTCGGTTCGCTGGCCTGCAGGCTGGCCGATCTCTTGCCGAACGTCGCCGATCCCGATCGGGTGCTTGTGGCCGTTGAGCGGTTCGTGGCCGCCGTCCGCAGCCCGCTGGCGACCGCGGCCCTCTTCGAACGCGATCCGCGGGCCCTCGAGATTCTCCTGGGGATTTTTGCGGCGAGCCCCTACCTCGCGGAACTCGTGATCGCCGATCCCGAGGCCTGGGAGGAGATTCGCGTCGGCCGCGGTCGGCCCGAGAAGAAGGAAACGCTCGCGGCAGCGCTGGCCGCCGAAGTGGGCGGGGATGACGCGGTCGAACGCGTGGCCCGCGGGATCCGGCGGTTCAAGCGGCGGCAGACGCTCCGCATCGCCTACGGCGACATCGTCGAGCAGCAGCGTCTCGAGACCGTCGTCCAGCAGATCTCGCACGTGGCGGACTGCGTCGTCGATCTCGCGGTGCGGACCGCCCTGACCCACGTCACCAGGCAACGGGGCGTTCCCCGTGGGCCCGACGGCCGTCCCGCCACGGTCGCCGCCATCGCGCTGGGCAAACTTGGCGGCGGCGAGCTGAACTACTCCAGCGATATCGATCTCGTATTCGTGCATTCCGCCGATGGACGCGTCGAGGGACCACGTCCCTGCACGAACCAGGAGTTTTTCGACCGCGTCGTGCAGGACGCCGTACGGCTCATTGCCGATCCCACCGAACACGGCGCGGCCTATCGCGTCGATCTGCGGCTGCGGCCCCATGGCAGCATCGGGCCGGCTTCGATGGCCCTCGAGCCGATGCTGCACTACTTCGACCAGGCGGGACGAACCTGGGAGCGGCAGGCGTGGGTGAAGGCGAGGTGCGTCGGCGGCGACCTTGACCTTGGCGGCCGACTGCTCGAGGCCGTGGAGCCGTGGATCTGGCGGCGCTGGCTCACGCGTGCCGACATCAGCGGCATCAAGGCGCTCAAGCGGCGGATCGAACAGCGGGCGATCCGCGAAGGGGGCGACGCGACCGACGTGAAGAGCGGCCGGGGCGGCATCCGCGACGTCGAGTTTACGATCCAGTTCCTGCAGCTGCTGAGCGGGGGCGACACGCCGCGAGTCCGCACCGGCACCACGCTCGAGGCGATCCGCCGATTGGCCGAGGCCGACGCCCTCACCGACCAGGAGCGGGAGATCCTCGAGCGGACCTACACGCTGCTACGGACCGTCGAGCATCGGCTCCAGATCCTCTACGACCGGCAGACACACACGCTGCCGACGTCAGACGACGAACTGGCACGGCTCGCCAGTCGGCTCGGCTACGGTGGCGATGCAGCGGGTCGCGATCGGCTGCAGCGGGAACTCGCCGAGGCCACGGCCCTGAATCGTCGGATTCTCGACCACCTGCTGCACGATGCCTTTCCCGACGACGCCATCCCGGAGCCGGAAGTCGATCTGGTGCTCGACCCGGAGCCCGACGCGGCGATGGTGGGCGCTCTGCTGTCACGGCATGGCTTTCGCGACGCCTCTGCCGCCCATCGGGCGCTCGTGTCCCTGGGCGAAGAGAAGGTGCGATTCCTGTCGACGCGGCGGTGTCGCCACTTCCTTGCCGCCATCGCGCCGCGGCTCCTGGCGGCGATCGCCCGCACGCCCGACCCCGACGCCACGCTCACCACGCTCGCCGGGGTGGCCGACTCGCTCGGCGGCAAGGGGGTGCTCTGGGAACTCTTCAGCTTCCACCCGCCGTCGCTCGACCTCACCGTCCGCCTCTGCTCGTCGAGCCCGTTCCTGGCGAATCTCCTGACCACCAACCCGGGCATGATCGACGAGTTGCTCGACAGCCTGCTCATCGAGCGGCTGCCGACCTCCGAGTCGCTCGACGGGAGTCTTGCCGAACTGTGTCGCGGCGCCGTTGACATCGATCCGATCCTGCAGGCCTTCAAGTCGTCGCAGCAGTTGCGGGTGGGGGTTCGCGACATGCTCGGCCGGCAGGATGCCGAGGCCACGACGTCCGCGTTGACCGGCATTGCCGAGGCGCTGGTGAAGCAGGTCGTGGCGGTGGAGATGGAGGCACTGACCGGGCGGCTCGGGCAGCCTCGCGCCGCCGATGGAGGCACCGCCGGTCCGATCGTGCTTGCGATGGGCAAGTTCGGCGGCCGCGAGATGAACTACGCCAGCGACGTGGACGTGGTCTTCCTCTATGACCATGAGGGCACGACGGTGCCGGCCCGCCGCGGCCGGAAGCCTGCCGAGGGGACGAGCAACGCCCACTTCTTCGGTGAACTGGCCCAGCGGACGATGCGGGTGTTCAACGTCTTCGGGCCGCATGGCCGCCTCTACGAAATGGACTCGCGGCTGCGGCCGAGCGGCCGGAATGGGCCGGCGGCGACCTCGCTGGCCGAGTTTGCCCGCTACTTTGCGGAGGACGGCCCGGCGGCGGTCTGGGAGCGGCAGGCGCTTGTGAAGGCCAGGCCCGTGGTGGGCGCCGCCGCAGGGGCCGCCGAGGTGCGGCGGATCATCGACGACGCCACCTACGGGCGGTCATGGACGGCTGCGGACGTCGAATCGATCCGGCGGATGCGGTTTCGGATGGAGGAGGGCGCCACGCCGACGAATCTCAAACGCGGCCCCGGCGGCGTTGTCGACATCGAGTTCATCGCCCAGATGCTGCAGCTCGTGCACGGCGGCCGCGAGCCGCGGCTGCGGACCACCGGCACGCTGTCGGCGCTCGTGGCGCTTCGCGAGGCGGGTCTGCTCGGAGACGAGCGATTCGCATTTCTGGAACGCGCGTACCGCACGCTGAGGGCGATCGAGGGCCGCCTCCGCCTGCTCGATGCCCCCGCCCGTCACGACTTTCCCGAGTCGAACGACGAGCGCCGGAAACTCGCCCTGCTGCTCGGCTACGGTGACACCGAGTCGCTCGTCAACGACGTCCGCGACACGACCTGTCGCGTCCGCGCCGAGTTCAATGCGGTGTTTGACGAGGCGTCGTCGTAGCTGCAGGTTGGCAGCGTACGGTTCGGCGCAGGTTGAGAACCGTGTGCTACGGGAGATGCGGGTTGGAAACCTGGGCTATGTGCGGCGGGCCGACCACATCTCCCAGGCGATCGGCAGCACCGACACGACCACGATGCCCACCACGACGAGTTCGAAGTTCTCCTTCACGACCGGCATGTTGCCGAAGAAGTAGCCGGCGAGCGTGCAGATCAGCACCCACGCGATGCCGCCCACGATGTTGTAAAAGAGGAACGTCGGATAGTTCATCTTTCCCACGCCCGCCACGAACGGGGCGAAGGTGCGGACGATCGGCACGAAGCGGGCAAGCACGATCGTCTTCCCTCCGTGCTTCTCGTAGAAGGCCTGGGTCCGTTCGAGGTGCTCGTGCTTGAGGAACCACTTGTCGATCGTGAAGGCCTTCGGGCCCAGCCAGCGTCCGATCGCGTAGTTGAGGGTGTCTCCGATGATGGCGGCGACGGATAACAACCCGAGCAGAAGAGCGATGTTGAGGTGCTCTGGCTTGATCGCCGCCATCGCCCCGGCGGCGAACAGGAGCGAGTCGCCGGGCAGGAACGGCGTGACGACGAGACCCGTTTCGCAGAGGATGATCGCGAACAGGAGGACATAGGTCCATGGGCCCCAGGCCTCGAGAACGCCGTGCAGCACCTCGTCGAGTTTGAGGAAGATGTCGAGAATCGAGCCGGGGGCGTCCATGAGAGGCTCCGGTGGTGGCGGGCGGATTGCGGCGGCAGTGTAGCCCGTCAGCGGGCCGGAAGCCCGCCCCCATCGTGACGCCGCACCGCGACCACGGCGGCGACCGCCGCCGGCACCGCGACCGCCGCCAAAGCCACCCACTGCAGCGAGTCGGCGGCCTGTCCAAGCGTGCCGGCAAGACTCCAGGCGAAGGCGATCGCCAGATTGGCCGATGCCGCCGCGGCGAGGAACGTCTGCCACGGCATCCCGGCAGCGCCTGCCATCAGCGCCACCGCCTCGGCGAGGAGCGGCAGGGGCCGCGAGAGCACCACCAGCAACGGGCCCAGGGTCCGCTGCCGAGTCTCAAGCACTTCCCGATCGCGGTCATCGAGTGCCGCCACGCCCCGCCGCCCCGCCGCCCTTCCGAGCCACCAGCCGGCGAGCGAGCCGATCGTCAGGCCAAGCCAGCCGCAGGCCGTGCCGGCGGTCAGGCCCAGGCTCGCCCCGCCGAGGGTGGCGACGAGGCTCGATGGCACGGGGAGCAGGATGTCGGCGGCGAGCACGCCGATCTCGGCGGCGGCGAGCATCGCAGGGGGCGGCGGCGGATCGAGCCAGGCGGCGACGGCGTGATCGAGCCTCGTCCCCCAGAGGAGCCAGGGAATGAGCGGTACGGCGATTGCCGCGATCGTCAGGCCGAGCAGGAGACGGACCGCCTTGGGCATGATGCCGATGGTTCCGTGGAGGGGCGGGCGACGAGCATGCCGCCGAGAAGTGCGTGAGCCGGTGTCACCACAAGATAGGCCGCGATCGAAGCGATCGCCAGAGACGCCGCAATGGCGTCGTCAGGCGATTCGTACCATGTGCACCGCCACGCGAATGTCGTGGTGGCCGCCGCCGACGCACACGCCCTTCACCGGGCTGACGTCGGCGTAGTCGCGTCCCCAGGCGACGGTCACGTGAAGGGTTCCGGCCGTGCAGTCGTTGGTCGGATCGACGTCGAGCCAGCCGTCCTCACCGCCCCAGCAGGAGAGCCAGGCATGCGAGGCATCAACGCCGACCATGCCGGCGTCGTACTCGCCCTCGCCCGCGGCGCCCTGCAGGCGACGTTCGTTCGACAGGTATCCGCTGACGTAGCGGGCTGCCAGGCCCAGCGAACGCAGGCAGGCTATCTGGAGGTGTGCGAAGTCCTGGCAGACCCCGCGACGCAGCGCAAACACCTCCTCGACCGGAGTGGCGGTGGTGGTGGCGGTGGGGTCGTAGGCGAAGTCACGGTGGATGCGCCGGGTGAGGTCGATCAGGGACTCGGCCCATGGCCGCGCAGGCGTGAACGACTCGGCGGCCCAGGAGGCGAGCCGCGGGGAGGTGCGGATGTGCGGCGAGTCGTCGGTGAACTGCCGGGCTTCGAGCGTGGCAGGGTCGGCATCGCGGCGAAGGCGATCGCGGACCGTCTCCCAGGGCAGCCGCTCGAAGGCGGTCCAGTCGCGGGGCGGATCGACCTCCACCCGGCTCGTGGACGTCACCACGAGCCGCTCGTGGGGTTCGTCGATCGAAAAGATGCCGGCAGTGTTGCCGAAGTAATCGAGGTGCGTCGACACGTGCTCGGGTTGGGGCTCGACCGCGATGAACGAGGAGAGGAGCCGCTGGCCCGCCAGTTCCCGGGGCACGAGGTGGATTTCGTTGTGGCAGACCGGCACCACTTCGGAATAGGCGTAGGTGGTGACGTGTCGCACGTCGTAGCGGGCGGGGCCCGGTGGCGAACCGTTGCCAGGCCGGATGGTGGTGGTCGTCATGAGATCGGTCGGTGGCGGTGGCGGTGGGCCTGAGCGACGATGTCGAGCCCCACGAGTTCGCTCCAGGCGGCGAGAATCGCACCAAACACCGGCCCGGGGCGGCCGGAGCCGACGGCGCGGCCGTTGAACGACGTCGCGGGCAGGATGCAGGACGGCGTGCTCGTGAGCAGGATCTCGTCGGCGTTGGCGAGGTCGGCGGCGGTGAGCGATCGCTCGCCCCAGCCGATGCCGAGGGATCGCGCAAGCCGCATGGCGCAGGCGAGGCTCACGCCCCCGAGGGCGTCGCTTGCGGGGGGTGTCGTCACGGTACCATCCTTGACGATCGCCACGTTCGCGGTGGAAGTCTCACTGATCCGGCCGTCGGCATGCGCGAGGATCGCCCGCGCGCCGGGGTCCGCGGCCTGCGCCTCGCGGTCGGCGAGGT
>JAGWWA010000090.1 GCA_018970605.1 Planctomycetota bacterium
CGTGAGCGTGCCGAGGTTCGAGCCCGGGGACAGCGTGGCCCCGGACGACATCGTCACCGAGCCGCTCACCAGGCCCGCACCGGCGAGCGACTGGCCACCGGGAGCGACGTAGCCGCCCGTCAGCTGCGTGACGTCGAGCGTGCCACTGGCGAGGATCGAGATTCCCGGCGACGTTCGGATCGCTCCCGTGGGGGCGACGGTGAGCGTACCGTTGTTGATCGCGAGGTTGCCCCCGGTGATCGTGCCGCCGATGACCAGCGTGCCACCGCCCGACTTCGCGAGGCCGTTCGCGGCGGCGATCGAGGAGTTGACCGTGGCGGTGACGGCGGGATCCACGTAGACGTTGTTGACAGAAGCGGTGGAACCGGTGAGCGCGATCGAGCCGCCGGCAATGGTGTAGCCGTTGGCTATGAACGACATGCCGCGGCCCACGCTCACACCGCCGGCGTCCACGGTGACTGCGCTCGTGGGGTAGGTCGTGCCCCCGAAATAGGCCTGGGCTCCCGAGTTCCACGCCTCAGGCCCGTAGGCGCCGTTCCACACGGTGGCGGGGCTGTTGTCCCACGTGCCGTCACCGCTGAGCGTGTAGCCGTCGGTGGGCGCCCAGCGAAGTTGCGTGGACGGCGCCGGCGAGCCGATCTTGAAGATCGAAACGCGGTATTCCTGGGGCTGGGCCACCGCCAGCGTCTGCGTCGCAGGGTCGAACGCGAAGTCGTACCAGCCGGTCTTGGTGACCGTGGTGTAGCCCGAGCTCGTGCCCGTGAGGAAGTTCCACGACACCGACTGGGCCGCGCCGCTGGAACTGATGACGTTGATCGCCTGCGTGAACGTCTGCGGATAACTCGCGTCTGACCGCTCGTTGAACACCACGAGGTCGCCGTTGGTGGTGTTGCTCATGAAGGCCAGGTTCTGGCCGAGCACGCTCGAGCCCGTGTAGGTGTTCCAGAGGGCGATCGGCGTGTCCGCGGAGTTCGTGCCGGTGCGGACGGCCTTGGTCACCCAGTTGCCCGTGCGGCCGTAGACGTCGCCCGTATCGGGATCAAAGTCGAGTGACCGGGCGAACTGGGGCATCGTGGGCGAGGGGAGCCGCCACTGCAGCCCCTGGGCGGTGGTGCCAGTCGCGGTGCCCGTGTAGATGTATGCTCCGTTGGCGGCATTGCTGAGGATCCGCGAGGTGCTGCCCGACCCGAACGTGCCCCAGGCGACGCCCGCGCCGCCCTGGCTCGTGCCGGAGACCACGTAGCCGGGATCGACCGACACGTTGACGCTGCCGCGGACGTTGTTCAGCGCCCAGACCTGCGTGGGTGTCGTGCCCGACACGTCGTAGCCCGCCATGCCTGGGGCCACGCTGGCTGGATAAGCCGTGCCCAGGTCGAGGGACGCGTACACCCGGTTGCCGCTCAGCGACAGCCCGGTGTAGCCGCGGCTGTTGACGCCCGGAAAAAATCCGAACCGGCTGCCGTATTGAACGTTGGCGGAGGTGACGACTCCGGTGGTGCTCGCATTCGTGATCTCGATGATGCCCTCGTTGTCGAAGTCACCCCCCAGATTCGTGCTCACGAACCCGGCCACGAACAGCCGCGAGCCGTTCCAGCCCACCGAGTTGACCTGGTTGCCCACGTAGCGGCTGTTGAGCGACCCGTCGGAGTTTGTGGCGGACACGATGGAGTCGAGGTTGAACCGCGACACCTCGGTGAGCGTGAGTTGGGCCTGGGCGGCCGTCAGCGGCGCCAGCGCCACGGCGACGGCGAACGCTGCGCCGATTCGGCGGGCGGAGACAAACGCGTGCACGCTGATACCTAAGGAACGCATGGCATGGCCCTTACTGTGAGAAGGTTGAATGACGTAGTGCCGGAAGCACGGTGGACGGTGGAGGAGCCGGAATGAGTACCCGTATTGAACCGCGTTTTGCCGCGGAGGTCAATAATTTATTTTCGTTCAGGTATGACGTGGGTGATGACGGTGGTTGTGGACGCGCCCCACGCCTTACGGCGTTGGGCTTTTACGCGTCACACTTGATCCTCACGCATTGGCCCACGGAGCCCTCAAAGCCCGGAGCGGAAGCGACGGGAATGGCTCCGCGGATCGGCACGCGTCGCTCGCCGCCGCCACGCGTCATCCCCTCGCTCCCGCTCGGGGCTTCCTGACGGAGTGACACCGCAATAGGAACGCCTCAGGATCACGTTTGACGCGTATTCCACGGATTGAGCGCTGCGACCGGGCAGCGGAGGTTGAAAACCTGCGCTACGGCGGCAGGAATCGCAGGTTGATAACCTGCGCTGCGAGAGGCCAGTAGCACACTTTTTTTAACCTGTCCCCAGTTCCGCCAGGCGCTGCCGCCGCCGGGCTCTATTGCTCTATTGCTCTATTGCTCTATTGATAGAGCAGATGCGGCTGCCGCCGCCGGCCAAACTCCTTGAGGCCGTCGCGGGCCGTTTCCAGCACCGCATCGGCACCCTTGCCGTCGCGGATCGCGTCGAGCGTCGCCTTGTGCAGCAGGAGGAGGTCCACCTTCTCAATCTCCCACTTCTCCGGATGGAGCCGCCGGAGCGCGACCGCAATCTCGAGGCCCACGCGAACGGGATCGAGCATCGCCCGGTCGGTGACCGCGATGTTGATGCCACCGCACGACTCGCCCTTGAACTTGCTCGCGGCCGGCGTGAACCGGATCGGCACGAATGCCACGCCAGGAATCTTTCGGGCGGCGAGTGCGTCGGCAAGCGGCCGGCCGTCGAGCCACGGCGCGCCGAGCACCTCGAACGGCGTGTCGGTGCCGCGGCCGACCGAGAGATTCGTGAACTCGAGCATGCCAATTCCCGGATAGAGGAAGGCCTCCGTCAGGCTTCGCATGTTGGGCGACGGGTTCACCCACTCCAGGCCGGTGGCGTCGAACGCGTCGGCCCGCCGCCAGCCCTCGCACGGCACCACCGTCAGGTCGAGATCGAGCTTCAGGTCGGCCGCGAACATCTTCGCCAGTTCGCCCACCGTCATCCCGTGGCGAAGCGGGATCGGATGGCAGCCGACGAACGTGCCGCGGCCTTCGTCCACCCGCGGGCCCGCGATCGACACGCCGTCGATCGGATTCGGCCGGTCGAGCACCACGAAGGCCTTCTTGTGCTCGGCAGCGGCCTTCATCGCCTCGAGCATCGTGGACACATACGTGTAGAACCGGCAGCCGATGTCCTGGATGTCGAACACGAGCGCATCGACATCGGCGAGCATCTCCGCCGTGGGCCGTTTCGTCTTGCCGTAGAGGCTCTTCACCGGCACGCCCGTCTCCTCGTCCTTGCCGTCCGGAACGTTGGCCTGGTCGAACGTGCCGCTGGCGCCGTGCTCGGGCCCGAAGATCGCCACGAGCTTCACGCCGTCGGCCTGGGCGAGCAGCGTGGCGGTCCGCCGCCGTTCGCGGTCGAGGCCGGTGTGGTTGGTGATCACCGCCACCCGCTTTCCTGCGAGCTGCCGGAAGCCATCCCGGACGAGCACGTCGATGCCGGTGAGCACCGGCCGGTCGGTGGTGGCCTGCGGCACGCCCCGCGGCGATACGATCGCACCCGCCGCGACGGAGGCGATCCGCGCGATCAGCGGATTGACGAGCCCCTTCCCATCGGGATGGACGCGGTTCGAGAGGAAGATCACGTAGAGGTCGAGCGCGGGGTCGATCCAGAGCGCCGTGCCGGTGAAGCCGCCATGGCCGAAGGCCGACTCGGTGAGCAGGTCGCCGCGGTTGCTCGACAGCGGGCTCCGCTTGTCCCAGCCGAGGCCGCGCTCGCCGCCCCCGGGGATCGGCCAGCCGCGCGTCATCGCCGCGACCGTTTCCGGCGCGAGCACGCGGACGCCGTCGAGGCTGCCCCCGTCGAGCATCATGGTGGCGTAGCGGGCGAGATCGGTGGCGGTGCCAAAGAGGCCGGCGTGGCCGGCGACGCCGCCGAGCTTCCAGCAGCGGGGGTCGTGAACCTCGCCCCGCATCCAGTGGCCGTCGCGCTCCTCCGTGGGCGCGGTGCGGGCCCGCAGCGGCTCCGCCGGCTGATAGCCCGTCTCCGCCATGCCGAGCGGCTCGAATGTGTGTCGCTTCGCGAACGCGGCGACCGACTGCCCCGAGAGCCGCTCGACGAGCTGGCCGAGGACGATGAAGTTGACGTCGGAGTAGATGAACTTCGTGGCCGCGGGATGGAGCGGGGTGAGGTTCCAGATCCGCTCGAACGCCGTCGCGGGGCCGTCGGCGTAGTCGCCGATCGGGTTGTCGGCGATCAGGCCGCTCTGGTGCGTGAGCAGGTCGTGGACGGTGAGCTTCTCCTTGCCGCCGGCGGCAAACTCGGGGATGTGCGTCGCGATCGGGTCGGAGAGCCGCAGTTTTCCGTCCTCGACGAGCCGCATGATCGCGGTGGCCGTGGCCACGGGCTTTGTCAGCGAGGCGAGATCGAAGACCGTGTCGGTGGTCATCGGCTCCTCGGCCGGCCGCACCGCCCGCCGTCCATAGGCCTTCAGCATCGCGATCCCCTCGCGGCGTCCGATGCAGACCACGCAGCCCGGCATCTTCTCCGCGGCGAGCATCTCCTCGACGAGGCCGTCGATCGTCGCGAGGCGGGCGGAGTCGAAGCCCGCGGCGGCGGGATCGAGCCGCGGAAGATCGGCGGCCGTCGCCACGGTGCCGGCATACAAGGCCACGACACACGAGGTGAGCACGAGCACACAGCGGACGATCATCGGTCCACCTCCACGCGGGGCAGAATGAGCGACGCGGCGAGCCCCACGGCAAACGTGACGGCCGACCCGATGAGGGCGTACCACGGCCAGGCGACCTTGATGCCCTGGCCCGGCAGCACGAACTGGACCGCCAGCAGCGCGGCGAGGCCGGCTGCGGCGCCCACGAGCGCTGCCCCCTGCCCCACCCGCCGCGTGGTCACGCCCAGCACGAATACGCCCAGCAGCAGGCCGGCGGAGTAGCCCGCGATCGTCAGCGCGCGGCTCACCACCGTGGAATCGACGGCGGCGGCGGCGATTCCCACGGCCACCTGCACGAGGCCAAAGCCGACGGTGAGCCAGCGGGTGACCGCCAACGCGGCCGCCGGTGAGAGCGGCTCGCGGCGACCCGCCGCCTCCCGGAGCGGCAGCCAGACGTCGTGGATCATCGACGAGGCCGAGGCGTTGAGCGAGCTGGCGATCGTGGACATCGCCGCCGCGAGGATCGCCGCCAGCAAGAGGCCGATGAGCCCCGTGTTCGCCGGAAAGTGGTTGACGATGAAGGCGGCGAAGACCTCGTCGGGCCGCGCCGGCGGGGCTTCGCCGCCGAGGCCGTGGAAGGCGGCAAGCAACACGCCGATGCCGAGGAAAAGAGCGAACTGCAGAAACACCACCACGCCGCTGGTGAGCAGCGCCCGGGCCGCGTCGCGCTCGCCGCGGGCGCTGAGGTAGCGCTGCACCATCATGTGGTCGGTGCCGTGCGTGCCGAGGCTGAGCACGGCGCCGCCCACGAGGCCGGCCCAGAACGTGTAGGGATTCGCGGGGTCGAGCGAGAAGTCGAACATGCGGAGCTTCTCGTGGGCGGCGGCAAACTCCCACGCGGCCGGCCAGCCGCCGGGAATCCGGGCGAGGATCACGAACACGGCCACGATGCCGCCGAGCACGTAGATCACCAGCTGCAGGCAGTCGTTCCAGGCCACGCTCCGCAGGCCGCCGAACACGGTGTAGAGGATCGTGACGGCGCCCATCGCCCCCACGCTCCACGCCAGCGGCAGGCCGGTGAGCTTCTGAAACACGAGGGCCGCGAGAAACAGCCGCAGGCCGTCGCCGAGGTTTCGCGCCACCAGGAACAGGACGGCCGCCGCCCGCTGCATCGTCGGGCCGAACCGGTCGCGGAGCACCTCATGGGCGGTGTTGAGCTCGCCCCGGAAATAGAGCGGCAGCAGAAAGCGGACGATCGCCAGCCGTCCGAGCATGTAGCCCAGCGGCAGCTGCAGAAACCGCATGCCGGCCGGGCCGAAACTCTCGCCCGGCACGCTGAGCACCGTGGCGGCGCTCGTCTCCGTGGCCACGATCGACCCGAGGATCACCCACCAGGGCAGGTTGCGGTCGCCAAGCAGGTAGGCGTCGAGCGAGCGGATCCGGCCCGCCACCAGCACGCCGACCACCACGGCCGCGCCGAAGTAGGCGACGAGCACGGCGATGTCGATCGGACCGAGGGGAATCGTCATGGGGAAGGAGTGTAGCGGCCGCGACGGGGGCCGAACCACTCCCGCGGCAGGTGCAATCGCAATCCGGCGGGCTTCCGGATCCTGAGGTGGCCGGATACTGTGGTGGCATGCTGTCGTCGTCGCTCGCCCGCCTGACCACCGAAGCCGTCAACCCCGCCTCGTCGCGGATCGATGAACTCGATGCCGCCGGGATCGTGGCGGTGATGAACGCCGAAGACGCCGAGGTGGCCGCGGCCGTGGCCCGGGAGTCGGCCGCGATCGCGCAGGCGATCGAGATCATCGCCGACCGGTTTCGGGGTGGCGGCCGGCTCGTCTACATCGGCGCGGGCACGTCCGGCCGGCTCGGCGTGCTCGACGCCTCCGAGTGTCCGCCCACCTTCGGCACGCCGCCGGAGATGGTGGTGGGCCTGATCGCGGGCGGCCCCCAGGCGCTCACCCGGGCGGTCGAGGGGGCCGAAGACAGCCGCGAACTCGCCGCGGCCGACCTCGCCGCGATCGCGCTCTCGTCGCGCGACGTCCTGGTGGGCATCGCCACCAGCGGCCGCACGCCCTACGTGCTCGGCGGGCTTGCCCATGCCCGCAGCGTGGGAGCCTTCGCGATCGGCTTCGCCTGCAACGACAACTCCGAACTCGAGGCGGTGGCCGAACTGATGATCGTGCCCCGCGTGGGCCCCGAGATCGTGACCGGCTCCACGCGGCTCAAGGCGGGCACCGCCACGAAGATGGTGCTCAACATGCTCACCACCGGCGCGATGATCCGCATCGGCAAGACCTACGGCAACCTGATGGTCGATCTTCGGGCCACGAACACGAAGCTCGTGGCGCGGACGCGGCGGATCGTGGCGATGCTCACGGGAGTGAGCGAGGAGGAGGCCGAACGGCTGGTGGCGGCCGCCGACGGTGAACTCAAGACCGCGGTGGTGGCGCAGAAGCGAGGCGTGTCTCCCGCCGAGGCTCGAAAGCTGCTCGCCGCGGCGGACGGCCATCTGCGGAGGGCGATCGGCGGAGACGGCCATGGCGACCGCTGACGCCGGAGACCGCGGCCTGCTCGTGATCGGGATCGACGGCGGCGGTTCGAAGTGCGCCGCCGTGCTTGCCCGTCTGGCGACGGCCGGCGATGGCGGACTCGAGATCCTCGGCCGTGGCCGCGGCGGACCGGCCAATCCCCGCGTGGCAGGCCATGAGGTGGCTCGGGCATCGATCACCTCCGCCATCGCCGGGGCGTTTGCCGACGCGGGGCTCGCACCGCGGTCCGTGTCGGCCGCCTGCCTGGGGCTCGCGGGCGTGGGGCTGCCGGAGGATCGCGACGCCGTGCTCGCCTGGGCGACGCAGTCGGGAGTCGCCGACCACGTGCGGGTGGTGCCCGACGGATTGCTGCCGTTTGCCGACGCTGCCGCCGAGCCGTGGGGCGTGGTGCTGATCGCCGGCACGGGCTCGCTGGCGCTCGCGCGGCCGCGCGGGGCTGCGCTGTCGGCCGAGACGGCCGCCGATCGCTGCGGCGGCTGGGGCCCGCTGCTCGGCGACGAGGGAAGCGGCCATGCGATCGCGCTGGCGGCCCTCAAGGCCGCGATGCGGGCGGCCGACGGCCGCGGACCCGACACGATTCTGCTGCCCGCCCTGCAACGACGGTTTGCGGCAGACCGCCCCGCCGATCTGGTCGGCCGCGTGTACGCCCCGGGGGTTGATCGCCGCGAGATCGCCGACGCGGCCCGCGAGGTGCTCGCCGCGGCTGAGGTGGGCGACGCAGTGGCCGCCGCGATCCTCACGGGCGCGGCGGCCGAACTCGCCGCCCACGTGCGGACGCTCGCGGACCGCAACGCGTTCTCGGCCGGCGTCTATCCGCTGCGGCTCACCGGCGGCCTGCTGGCGGGCAGCGCGACGCTCCGTCGGCTGGTCGTGGAGTCGCTCGTCGCGAGCGGCCATGAGCCGGGAGGCGTGACGGTGGTCACCGACCCGGCCGCTGCCGCCGCGCGGTTCGCGGCGCTGGGGTGACGAGAACCCGTGGCGGTCGTTCGCGGCGAAGCGTGCGCGGGCGAGGTCGCTCGATCGCATCGCCGCGTGGTGGCGCGACGAGGTGGTAAGCCTGGCCTGCGATCCACGTACCTCCGGCGCTCTCAGGCGCGTCGCACGTGATCCTGACGCGTTCCTGCGGCGGTGTCACTCCGCCAGGAAGCCCCGAGCGGGAGCGAGGGGATCATGCGTGGCGGTGGCGAGCGACGCGTGCCGATCCGCGGAGCCGTTCCCATCGCTTCCGCTCCGGGCTTCGAGGGTTCCGTGGAAGCGCGCGAGGATCACGTGGGACGCGTATCAGATGGGCTCTAGGGCTGCGCAGGCACGCCTGGAGCCGGGGTGGCGCTGACGCCTTCGACGGCCCGGCGGACAATGGGCTCGAGGGCATCGGCCATCCGTAGGAATCCGAGGTCGGTCGGGTGCGTGCCATCGACCGTGTCTTCGCCGTCGCCGCCCAGGAGCGCGTCACCTGGCAGGTGATGGAGTCCGGCGACGCCCGCCGCCGTCAGCCGTTCGACCGCGGCGGCGAGTGCCGCGTTCTTGGCGACCGAGGGCTTCCGCGACTCCGGCAGGAACGCCCCGGCGGGATAGGCGATGGTGCCGACGAGCACGATCGGCGTGTTGGGCCGTGCGGCACGGAGCGCCGTCACGACGGGCACGGTCCGTTCCGCCACCATCGCCGTCGTCATGTTCGGTCCGCAGTCGAGCACGTATGCGGCTGCATCGAGTTCCGCGAGCAGGGTGACCACTTCGGCATCGAGTCTGCCGTTGCCGGAGAATCCAAGATTCACCACCGGCAGGTCGAGCCGTCGCCCGAGGATCGCCGGATAGGTCATGCCGGGGCGGGAGGCGCATCCGCCCTGCGTGATCGACGTGCCGTAGAACACGATCGGCCACGACCGATCCGAAGGCCGCGGGGTCGCCGTGACCATCTCGGCCCCAGGGTCGATGCCGATTTCGAGCGACTCGACACCGTTGTAGAGCGGCAGGTAGAGCAGGTAGTCGCGGAAGCGGCTCTCTCCCCGGCCCTCGGTGGCTGGGATGCCCTGCGCCAGCAGCGCCTGCGTGGTCTTGGCAGACGGCCGCCCGTTGCCGATCCAGCGCCACCGGCCGCCGTCGCGCACGTAGAGGTCGAGCCCGCTCACGCCCGTGGCGGGCATGTGCGGCATCGCGAGTTCGGCGCTGGTCAGCGTCCACCGTGCGGCGATCCTCGCGGAATCGGTGCGAAACCTCACAGCCAGGCCTGCCGAGTGCCTGGCCAACTCCCACACCCTCTCCGGCACCACCCCCTTGGCCCGGCCGGGAAGGCGGTCGAAGAACTGCTCGGTGTCGGCCCAGCCCCGGCCCTCGACGGTGAGATTGTGCCCGTCGTACCAGAGCCATTCCCCGGTCGCGTCGCGCACCGCGAATGCCGGATCGAGCCGCTCGATCGTCGGCGGAGCCTGCTCCGCCGCCCAGGCGGGCGGGGCCGCCAGCAGCGCGGTGGCGGCAAGCAACCGAGAGACCGCGCGTGAACGCAAGGGGCCGCCTCCGCGATGCCGGACGCTGGTCATGTGCAGAGTGCCAATGTGCATGAACGACGCCGCAGGTCGTCAGCCTGCGATCACATGGCCTTGAGTGTGCGCGGGTGCAGGTCGACCACCTGCACCTACTTGCCGAGGTCGAGCTTCTTCCAGGCCTTGGCGGCCTTCGCCTTCTCGGCGGCCGCCGGCGAGACGGCGCCATTCTTGAACGTCAGCGACTCGAGCGTCGGCATGGCGGCCAGGGCCTCGATCGCCTTCTCTGTGCAGCCCGTCTCGCGGATCGAGAGCTCCTTGAGGTTGGGAAGCCGGGCGATCACTGCCACCGTGGCGTCGGTCATCTTCGGCACGCTCCAGATGTCGAGCACCTCGAGATCCTTGGCGGCGGCAAGCTGCGCGAGGCCAGCATCGCCCACCGACGCCAGTTCGTGCAGGTAGAGCCGCTTGAGTGCCGGCAACTCGGCCAGCACGGCGAGGCCCGCGTCGCCCACCTCGGGCAGGTCGCGGAGCGTGAGCCGGGCGAGCTTGTCGAGGGGGGCGAGGGCGAGCACGCCCTCGGTGCCGAAGCCCTGGCAGCGGAAGATCTCGAGCGAGGCGAGGTTTGTCAGGGCGGCAAGGTGCGGCCCCGAGGCGTTGGTGATCGCGAAGTCCTGGGCGAGGAGCGAGTCGAGCGCCGGGCTGGCGGCGAGCTGGGCCATCCCCTCGTCGGTGACGACCGTGCTGCGGTGCTTGAAGGCCCGCAGGTTCGGCAGTCGGCCGACCACCCCGAGCGTCATGTCGCCCGCCTCCATGTTGCCGCGGAGGTCGAGGGCCTTGAGCTCGCTGAGCTTCGAGAGCCGCCGGGTGTTGAGATCGTTGAACCGCGTCTGCACGAGCGCGAGCCGTTCGAGCTTCGGCAGCGCCGCGATCGACTTCATCGCCGCACCGGTGAGATTGGTGTTGCTCGAGAGGTCGAGCTCCACGAGGTCGGGAAACGACGCCGCGATCATTTCCACGGCGGCATCGGTGATGCCGCTGTTGGTGATCGCCAGCGACGACAGGCGGGAGAGGCCCGTGAGCTGCGACACCATCGCGTCGTCGAACTCGCGGCAGTTGAGGATCTGCAGCTTCTCGAGGCCGTCGAGCCGGCCGAAGAGCGCGACGTCGTCGGCCGTCACGCCCGAGCCGTCGGCGATCACGATCTCCGTCACCGTGCCCGAAGCATCGACGACGCACGCCGCCCCGGCGCCGACCGCCTCGACGCGGTTTTTCGCCGTGGCCACGTCGGCCGGGTCGGCCGCATGGGCCAGGGCCGCAATGGAAGCCGCCATTCCAAAAAGCCACGAGCGCCAGCGAGGGGATGGGCGTGGTGGTTCGCTGCGGGTG
>JAGWWA010000091.1 GCA_018970605.1 Planctomycetota bacterium
TGGCTTCGCTCGGTTTCCTACGCCGCTCGATTGGCACGGGCAGCCCCTCGCTGCCTTCCGTAGCACGTTTTCAACCTGCGTGTCTTTCCGCTTCGCATCCGTAGCACAGGTTTCCAACCTGTGTGCCTTTCCCCGGTGTGTCTTTCTGATTCGCGTCTGCCTCGGGGCAACCCCGAGCGGCGTCCGGCGAGGAGCCCGCGGCCTCACGGCCGGTCGGCTTGCCGAGGAGAGCGGCCTACGAGAGCTTGTCGAGCAGGCGGCGGCTGGTGGCGTCGAGCGCCGATTCACGCGGGATCCGGTACCGCATTCCGAACGTGTCGGTGATGAACACGCCGCCGTCCGCCTGGCGGGCGATGTCGTCAACGTGGGCCACCTTGAAGCGGTGGCGGCCGCGGTCGGTGATCACCGTCCATTCCGACGGTTCGGAATCAGAAACCGCCTCGATTCGTTCGATCACCGGGAGGAACTCCCGCTGCGCGAGTTCCCGCTCCAGGAGCGTACGGAGTTCCGCCGGCTGATCCGCGAGCGACTCGACCCAGGCCAGTTCGCCGCCGTTCGCGGCGATGATCGCCACCGGGCCTGCGGCCGCCGTCACCGGAAATGCCCGCAGCACGTCCACGTCGTGATGCCGCGTGCCGTGCGCATCGACGAGATCGAGCCGGCCGTGGTCGTGCCGCTCGATTCGCCAGCCTTCGGGCGAGTTGCCGGAGATCGTCGTGGAGTCGGAGGCGTGCATGGTCGGGCCCGCGCCGCGGCGCGGGAGTGAGGGGCGTCAGGCCGAGGCTGCGGCCTCCTCGGCCGCCTTCATCTGGGCGTGGTAGAGCCGGGCATACATGCCATCGGCCGCGAGGAGTTCCTCGTGGGTGCCCACCTCCACGATCCTCCCCGCGTCGAGCACGACGAGCCGGTTGGCCCGCCGGAGCGTGGAGAGGCGGTGGGCGATCGCGATCGTGGTGCGGCCGGTCACGAGCCGGTCGATCGCCGCCTGGATGATCGCCTCCGTCTCGGCATCGACGCTCGAGGTCGCTTCGTCGAGGACCAGGATTCGCGGGTCCACCAGCAGCGCCCGGGCGATCGAGAGCCGCTGCCGTTCGCCGCCGGAGAGGCCGCCGCCCCGCTCCCCGACGCGGGAGTCGTAGGCGAGCGGCTGCGAGAGGATGAAGTCGTGGGCGCCGGCGGCCCGGGCCGCCTCGACGATCTTGTCGCGCGAGGCGTCGGGCCGACCGTAGGCGATGTTGTCGGCGATCGTGCCGAAGAACAGGAACGGCTCCTGGAGCACGCAGCCGAGGTTGCGGTGATAGTCGGCGATGTCGACGTCGCGGAGATCGACGCCATCGACGCGAATCGAGCCGCTCGACGGGTCGTAGAACCGACAGACGAGGTTGGCGAGCGTGGACTTGCCGGAGCCGCTCGTGCCCACCAGCCCGATCATCTCGCCCGGTTCGATCACCAGATCGACGCCGTGAAGCACCTCGCGGGCGCCGTAGCGGAAGTGGACACCCGAGATCTCGATCCGCCCCTCGACGCGGCCGAGCTTTACCGGCCGGGGCGCCTCGGCGACGGTCGGCTTGCAGTCGAGGATCTCGAAGATCCGCTGGGCGCTCGCCGCGGCCCGCTGCGTGGCGGGCACCATCCGGATCATCGATTCGACGCGACCATAGAAGCGGGCGATGTAGGCAAGGAATGCGGTCAGTCCGCCGACAGTCACGCCGCCGGTGAACACCAGCCACGCTCCGCAGGCCCAGACCACGAGCAGGCCGATCTCGCTGATCAGACTCACCACCGGCCCCGTGAACGACCAGATCACGTTGACGCGGTCGTTGGCGTCGAGCACCCGCTCGTTGGCGGAGACGAACCGGTCGATCTCCCGTCGTTCCTGGGCGAACGCCTTGACCACGCGGATGCCGGGAATCGTGTCGGCCAGGACGCTCGTCATGTCGCTCCAGGCCACGGCCGCCCGGGAAAATCCCCGCCGGAGCCGCTCGCGGACGGCGTAGATCAGCCAGACGACGAACGGAAAGGGGACGAGCGTGAGCACGGCGAGCAGCGGATTGAGCCAGACGAGCACCGCCGCCGTGAGCACCAGGAGCATCACGTTGGAGGCGAACTCGATCAGGTTGACCGACAGGAAGACGTTGATCTTGTCGGTGTCACTGCCCACCCGCGACATGAGATCCCCCGTCCGCTTCCCCTGGAAGAAGTCGAGCGAGAGCGTCTGCATGTGGGCATAGGTTCGCGTCCGCAGGCCTGCCGCGATCCGTTCGCTCACCCAGGCGAGCACCCAGGTCTGCACCCACGAAAGCAGCCATGCGGCGAGCGCGGCGGCAAGCAGGCCGCCGAGATACCACCAGACGAGCGAGAAGGGAACATCCTTGCCGTTCTGCCTCGGGATCAGCACCGTATCAACAAGGGGCATGGTCAGATACGGGGGCACGAGGGCTGCCGTCGTGCTGGCGAGCGAGAGCAGCCCGCCGAGGATCGCCATGCCGGCATGCGGCTTCGCGAACGCGATCACGCGGAACAGCGCCCGCCACGATGCGGTGCCGCCGTCGTCGTCATCGAGCCCCCGGCCGGCGAGCGCGGGCTGTTCCTCGGCCTCGCTGGTGGCGTCGGCGCTGGCTGCCTCCGGCGTGCGGACCCCCTCGGGCTGCGACAGTCCGTCCGGGCCGGCGATACGGGCGTCGAAGGCGTCCTCGAGCACGTGGATTGCGTCGGCCTTCGCAGGCGTGAAGAGCCAGCGGGCGACGATGCGGTCGCCCTCGGAGAGTTCCACGCGGCCGACGGCCGAGCGGAGTTGTACGTCGAGGCGAGTGGTGGGACCGATCGACCACACCCACGGGCCCGGCCCGGCGAGCGTCTGGCTGGCCGACGCCGGCCGGTCGGCGATCACTCGTCTGGTGGTGAGCACGATCCAGCCCTCGCTGAATCGCAGGCTGGCATCGAGATCAAACCGGCTCGCGGCCAGGACGGCCTCCCCGGGGAGAAGCTCCACGGCAGCCTCCGGCCAGGGGAGGGCGGAGGAAGGGGGCTGGTCGCTAAGAGCTGATCCTTGCGGCATGAGAAGGAAGACGTGGCGTGATGCCCTGGTCCGGAGGAAAAAGATGCGGAAAAGCGTTTATTTCAGCGGTTTGTGCTGGATTGGGAGGGGGGTTCGACGGCAGGCAACAGAAATTTGCGTGGCTTACCGAACATGCCTAGATTACCGTCATTCGATTGGCTGTTATTGATGGAATGAGCGTCTCGGCTCCGTCAGTCGCCCGCCTGTAGAATTTTCCAAACGCCCGCCTCGACCGCCGTCATTTTGCCACGCCACCCGGTCAATCTTTCCGTGCACCCGGCCCCCGGGTTTGCCCTCGATGCGGTAAATCAGCCACCAGCGTCGCCGGGACGGCGGCCGAATGGCTTTCGGCACGGAACGTGCATGTTCCCGGAGACGTTGAAAAAAAGTTCGCAGTCGCCGCCGGGAAGCGTAAACTCTGGCGATCGATCTGCGAAGTCGGTTCCGGGTCTCCGGGGCCGACCGATGCGTCGATGCGGCGGCCGACAGGTCTGTTCCTGGCGGCGTCGCGGTTGGATTCATGGTGCCGCGAGGAACGGGTATCGCAAGCGAACGCGCGTCCGTGTGGCGTGCGGCGTTACCATCCGGCCTCGCGGTGTAGGAACTTTTTCGTCCCATGGCCACTTCGGCCGGTCGGTTGACGGTTCGTTTCTGCCCTCCGTTGTTCTCCCGCCCGTCCGCGAAGAGCTGCTTCGCCGGGGGCATCTCTCCCGCGGCGCCGGATTGCCAGCCGCCACCCTGACGGACTCCACCGTCGGGTTCGTACGGATGTCCGCCCTGGCGGACAGCATGTCGTGGGCGACGCGCCTGCGCCGTGCCGTTGTAACCCGTGCGACCTCCGCTCCAGCGCAACCCGCCGGACTGTCCGGCGGCTGGGCGAGGCGCACACGACCAGACCCGCGCACGCGTCTGCAGCAGGTCTAAAAGAGCACACACACTTCCATGGAGATTCTTTCGGTCAAGGTGCTTCGCGGTCCCAACCAATGGGCGTCGTTCCCCTGCCTGGAGGCATGGGTCGACCTCGGTCGGCTCGAGGATTTTCCGTCGAACACGCTCCCCGGGTTCAACGAGCGGATCATGTCGTGGCTGCCCACGATGATCGAGCATCGCTGTTCGATCGGTGAGCGAGGCGGCTTCTTCGAGAGGCTTCGGACCGGCACCTGGATGGGCCACGTGCTCGAGCACGTGACGCTCGAGCTGCAGACACTCGCCGGCACGCCCGTCGGCTACGGCCGGGCCCGCGAGGCCAAGACCCGAGGCGTCTACAAGGTCGTGATCGAGTACAAGGAGGAAAAGTTCGCCCTCGAATGCCTGCATGCGGCCCATCGGCTCCTGATGGCCGCGATCGAGGACCAGCCCTTCGAGGTGACGGCGGAGGTCAAGCGGCTGCGGCAGGTGCTCCTCGACGTGCAGCTCGGCCCGAGCACGCGGTCGATCGTCGAGGCGGCCATCGCCCGCGGCATCCCGGCGCAGCGGCTCACCGAGGGCTCGCTCGTGCGGCTCGGCTACGGTTCCAGGCAGCGGCGGATCTGCGCCGCGGAGACCGACCGCACCGGCGCCGTCGCCGAGACGATCGCGCAGGACAAGGAACTCACCCGCACGCTGCTGGCTGAGTCGGGAATCCCGGTTCCCGAAGGCCGGCCCGTGACCGATGCCGCCGACGCCTGGGCCGTGGCCGAGGAGATCGGCAGTCCGGTCGTGGTGAAGCCGCGGTACGGCAACCAGGGCCGCGGCGTGTCGGTGAATCTCGTCACCCGTGAGGAGGTCGAGAAGGCCTGGATCCTCGCCAACGAGATCGACTCCTCGGTGGTGGTGGAGCGCTTCGTGACCGGCGGCGACTACCGCGTGCTCGTGGTGGGGGGCCGGATGGTGGCCGCGGCGCGGCGGCATCCGCCGATCGTCGTGGGCGACGGCTGTTCAACGGTGCGGCAGCTCGTCGATGGCGTCAACGAGGATCCGCGGCGGTGCGGCGACCATGCCACGTCGCTCAGTCCGATGGTGATCGACGAGGTGGCCGTGGCCGTGCTCCGCGAGCAGGGCTTCACCGAAGAGAGCGTGCCGGCGGCGGGCAGGGAGGTGTTTCTGCGACGGAACGCCAACCTCAGCACCGGTGGCTCTGCCGAGGACGTCACCGACGTCGTCCACCCCGAGGTCGCGGCCCGGGCGATCGAGGCCGCCCGGATCGTGGGCCTCGACGTGGCCGGCATCGACATGGTGATGGACGACTGCACGAAGTCGCTGGAATCGCAGCGGGGCGTGGTGATCGAGGTGAACGCCGCCCCCGGGCTGCGGATGCACCTCGAGCCGACCGTCGGCACGCCGCGAAACGTGGGTGCCGCGATCGTCGATTCGCTGTTCGGACCCGGCGACGACGGGCGGATCCCGACCGCCTCGGTCACCGGCACCAACGGCAAGACCACCGTGGTGCGGCTCATCTCCCACCTCGCCGCCGCCGGCGGTGCCACCGTGGGCACGACCTGCACCGAGGGTGTCTGGGTGGGCGGCCGGCAGATCGACGCCGGCGACTGCAGCGGGCCCAAGAGCGCCCGCCGCGTGCTCGCCAACCCGGCGGTCACCACGGCTGTGTTCGAGGCGGCCCGGGGCGGCATTCTCCGCGAGGGCTGCGGCTTTGACTGCTGCGACGTGGCGGTGGTGACCAACATCGCCTCGGGCGACCATCTCGGCATCGCCGAGATCGACACTCCCGAGCAGATCGCCTGGGTGAAGGGGGCGATCGTGGCCGCGGTCCGCCCCAGCGGCGCGGCGGTGCTCAATGCGGCCGATCCGCTCGTCGTGGCGATGAAGAAGTGGTGCAAGGGGCAGGTGGTCTACTTCGACGCCAATCCCGCCAATCCGGTGATCGTCGAGCACCTCGCGAAGGGCGGCCTCGCGGCCACGGTCCGCGACGGCTGGATCGTGCTCTGCGACGGGCCCCGCGAGACGCGGCTGGCGCACCTCGACCGCGTGCCTTTGGTGCACCGTGGCCTCGTCGACTTCCAGGTGGAGAACGTGCTCGCCAGCGCCGCGGCGGCCTGGCGACTCGGCGTGCCGCTGGAACTCGTGCGACTGGGGCTGGAGAGCTTCTCGAGCGGGTCGGGTGGCTCGCCCGGCCGGTTCAATCTGCTCGATCTCGACGGCGCCTCGATCGTGGTCGACTACGGTCACAACGTGCCGTCGCTGGAACGCATCTGCGGGGCCATGGGGAAGTTTCCGCATCCGCGGCGGACGGCCGTCTACTCGGCTGCCGGCGATCGGCGTGACGACGATCTGATCGCCCAGGGGCGGCTGCTGGCCGCCACCTTCGACCGCGTGGTGATCTACGAAGACGCGTACATCCGCGGCCGCCAGCCCGGCGAGATCACGAAGCTGATCGCCCAGGGTGTCCGCGAGGCGATGCGGCCCGACAAGCCGGTGCGGATCGACGTGGGCGGCGACTGGGCGACCAGCGCGGCGCTCGTGCTCGACGCCGTGGGCAAGGACGACCTCGTGCTGCTCCAGCCCGACACCATCGAGCAGGCGATCCCGTGGCTGGCGGCGCGATACGGCGGCCGGCTCAAGGAGGCGGCGCTCGACGCGATCGCGGGCGCTCAGGCGGCCACCGAGGCCGCCCGGATCGTGCCGAAGGGAGACGAGCCCGTGCCGGCCGCGTCGCAGCCCGCCAACCGGCCTACTTGAGCCCGGCGCGGCGGTCGAGCGCACCCTTCACGCCGAGCTGTTCGGGGTGGCGGGCGATCTTGTCGGTGAACACCCGCACGTCGTCGACGATCGGCCGCAGTTCCTTCGTGAGCCGGTTGACGTTGGACGCCGCCTGGGCGAGGTCGTTGTAGACCTGCGGGTCGCGGACCAGCTTGCCGAGCGTGCCCTGCGACTCGTTGAGCGCCTTGGTGAACATCGCCGCCTGCTGGAGGGTCTCGTCGAGGCGGCCGATCGTCGTGTTGATCTGTGCCACCATCCCTTCGCCCCGCTCGCCGAGCGGCTTGGTGATCCCCTCGAGGTTGCGGAGATTGCGGTCGGCCGTGTCGACGGTCTCGCCGATTCCCTGCACCGTGTTCCGCAGGTCGGTGATCACGTCGGGCAGCGAGTTGAGCGTCTGCTTGAGATTCGCCCGGGCCTGCGGGTCGCCCATCACGTCGTTGATGTTGGCCATCGCCGCGTTGAATGCGTCGAGAGCCGCGTCGGTCTTCTGGACCATCGTCGAGAACTTGTGGTCGTCGCCGAGCAGCATCCGGTCGAGGTTGTCGGAGAGCTTCTTCACCGACTCGCTCGCCTCGGCGAGCGACTGCATGGCCCCGCCGAGCTTCGGTTCGAGCGTGGCGAACACCTCGAAGGGGTCGCGCGAGACGGCGCCCAAGAGCACCTCATCCTTGCCCACCCGCTGGCGTGGCGGCTTGATCGTGCCGGGGACGAGCTGGATCTCGGCGTCGCCGAGGAGCGTGGTGGCGATCCGGGGCTGCTCGTCCTTGTAGATCGGAACGTAGGAGTCGACGCTGGCCACGACGCTCACGCCCCCCTTCTCGTCGAGCTCGACGCTGGTGACGCGGCCCACGAGGATGCCGTTCTTGCGGACCGGGGTGCCGTCGGCCACGCCCCGGGCGTCGGAGAAACTCATCTTCAGGGGATACGTCGCCTGCACCAGCGACGGCAGGTCGCCGAAGAGCACGATCAGGATGCCGGTGATGATGGCGGTCGCCAGGACCACCACGCCGACTCGAAACTGCATCACGCGGTCGTTCATGCGTCGTCCTCCGCCTCGTCGCCCGCGGCTGCCGCGGCGTCTTCGGCTGCCTCGCGGGCCTGCTCCTCGCGAAGCTCCATCAGGCGGCCACCGGCGCGGCCCTCGACGAACTGCCGGATGCGCGGGTCGCGGGAGCGATCGAGTTCATCGGTGGTCCCGTCGAACACGACCTGCGGCTCGCCCTGCTTCAGGCGGAAGAGCGGGTAGAGCATGATCACGCGATCCGCGACCTTGCGGGCGGTGTTCATGTCGTGCGTGACCACCACGCTCGTCACGGCCGGCCGGCGGCGGACCTTCAGGATCAGTTCGTTGATCACGTCGGTCATGATCGGGTCGAGGCCCGTGGTGGGCTCGTCGTAGAGGACGAGCTGTGGATCGAGGGCCAGGGCCCGGGCGAGGCCGGCCCGTTTCCGCATGCCGCCGGAGAGCTGGACCGGCTTCTTGGCGAGCACGCTGCGGGGCAGGCCCACCTCGTCGACGAGCGATCCCACGATGCCGCGGATCTCCGCCTCGGACAGCCGGGTGTGTTCGCGGAGCGGAAAGGCGACGTTGTCGAGGATCGTCATGCTGTCGAAGAGCGCGGCGCCCTGGAACACGAAGCCGTAGCGGGTGCGGAGGTGGGCCAGGGCCCGGTCGTTGAGTGACGCGAGTGATTTCTCCTCGAAGAGGACATCACCGGCACTGGGGCGGATCAGGCCGATCATCGACTTGAGCAGCACCGTCTTGCCGCAGCCGCTCTCGCCGAGGACGACGAGGGTCTGCCCGGCATCGAGGTCGATCGAGATGTTGCGGAGCACCTCCTGGCTGCCGAACCGCACGCAGAGCCCCTCGACCCGCAGGAGCGGGCCGGCGGATTCATCGCGGCGACGGGGTGGGGCGGGGGCGACGGCCGGCATGGTGTCAGAGCAGCCTGCGGGGGCCTTCGGGGCGGAAGAAGTCGTGGACGTTGTTGAGCCAGATGCCCAGGAACAGGTCGAGGATCAGGATCAGCACGAACGAGTGGACGAAGGCGTTGGTGGCGGCCCGTCCCACGCCTTCGGCGCCGGGCTGGCAGTGGAAGCCGTGGTGGCAGCTGACCAGTGCGATGGCGGCGCCGAAGAACAGGCTCTTGAAGATCCCGAGCAGGAAGTCGAAGGCATCGACGTATTCACGGGAGTTGGCCCAGTAGTGGTGGTAGTCGATGCCGAGGAGCACGTGCGAGTAGAAGTAGCCTCCCAGCACGCCCATGAAGTCGGCCATCACGGTGAGCGACGGGATCAGCACGAGGCAGCCGAGGAACCGCGGCACGACGAGGTAGTAGATGGGGTTGGCGCCCATGCTCTCCAGCGCGTCGATCTGCTCGGTGACCCGCATCGTGCCGAGCTCGGCGGCCATGGCGCTGCCGACCCGGCCGGCCAGCATGGTGGCGGCGAGCACGGGGCCGAGTTCGCGGACCAGCGAGAGGTTGATCACGGAGCCCAGCCGCGTCTGCAGGCCGAGGGCCTTGAACTGCGCGTAGCTCTGCACCGCGAGCACCATGCCGATGAACAGGCCCGTGAGCGCCACCACGGGCAGCGACATCACGCCGATCCGGTAGAAGTTGGGAATCAGCACGTCCCGCCGCTGCCGCCGCGAAACCAGCCAGAGAACCGTCTGGAAGGCGAAGACGGCCACGTCGCCGACGCCGGCCACCCAGCTCATGGCGAATGCGCCGAGGTTTGCCACCTGGTCGGCGAACCAGCCGGCCACACCGCTGGTTCGGGGCGAGATCGCGGGTGGATGTGCTGTGGCCATGATCGGTCCGGACGGCAGGCGCGTGAGAAACCCTGCGGGTTGTATCGGTTGTGCCGCCGGGACGGCATGAGCGGCAGAGCCGGAGGACTGGCAGCTGTGCGAACCTGGGTAAGCCAGACTGTCTTCCGGCGTGGAGTCCGCTGTTTTCCGAGCGAAGGCCTCGGCCGCCGCCGCCGCATCGGGCCGTTCCTAGGCTGCCTCGGACGCTCGAGCCCGACGGGAGAGACCCCACGGGGGAAAGAGAACCGAGGAGAGATGGCCATGCAGACGCAGCCCCAGGTGTCGTTCGACGATCTTCCGATCGATGAGGCGGTCCGCGACGCGGCCCTCGACCACATCGACCAGCTGCAGCGGCTTTCCCACCGCATCACCGGCTGCCACGTCGTGGTCGCGCAGCCGCATCGGCACCATCGGGAGGGCCGGCTCTATTCCGTGCGGGTCGATCTCGTGGTTCCCGGAAGCGAGATCGTCGTCAATCGCGATCACCACCGCGACCATGCCCACGAAGACGTTTTCGTGGCCCTTCGCGACTCGTTCCTGATCGCCCGCCGCCGGCTCGAAGACCACGTCCGCCGCCGTCAGGGGGGCGAGAGGCGGCATGCCGCCGGGGTTCGGGATACTCGATCGGGAGCCGCCGATGAATCATCGGATCTTCCATGACCGTGAGGAGGCCGGCTGGATGCTCGCAGAGCGACTCCGCGGCCTGCCGCTCCATGACCCCGTCGTGCTCGCGATACCACGCGGCGGCGTCGAGACCGGCGCCGCCCTCGCCCGCGGCCTGGAGGGCGAACTCGACGTGGTGCTTTCGAGAAAGCTCCGGGCTCCGCATCAACCCGAGCTCGCGGTCGGAGCGGTCTCCGAGGATGGCGGCGTGTACCTCAACGACTTTGCAGATGCGGTCGCAGATGCGGCCTTCATCGAGGCTGAGCGGCAACGCCAGGTGGCCGAGATCGCCAGTCGTCGCATGAGGTTCCGGGCCGTCCGTCCGCCGGCCGACGTGAGGGGCCGTTCCGTCATCCTCACCGACGACGGCATCGCGACCGGCGCCACCATGATCGCCGCGCTTCGGACGGTGCGGGCGGCGGGCGCGAAGGAGATCATCGTCGCCGTGCCCGTCGGATCTGCGAGCCGGATCGCCGCGATTCGGCCGCTCTGCGACCGGGTCGTGTGCCTCCAGCAACCGGAGGATTTTCAGGCGGTCGGCCAGTTCTACCGCAGTTTCGCGCAGGTCGAGGACGAGCGGGTCGTGGAACTGCTCGCGCGCGTCGCCGAGGAAGTGTCCGCGCGGGGCCGGTGGCACGGTTCATCAGCAAAGACAGGCCCGGCGGTCGAGACAGCCGTGCGGACGACGCACGAGGGCTAGAGCGCGTCTGAGATACGTGTATCAACGGCTCGGGGGCGGCAAAAGTCTCCGCTTCGCGGTCCTTCGGATTGTCGCCGGGGCGAGGATACGCCCAAGGCTCCTCGAGCGTTCGCCGACCCCCTCGCCTACCCGCTCAGG
>JAGWWA010000092.1 GCA_018970605.1 Planctomycetota bacterium
GCCACCGGCTGGATGCACAACCGCGTGCGGATGATCGTCGCCAGTTTCCTCGTCAAGGACCTGCGCATCACCTGGCTGGAGGGCGCCCGCTGGTTCTGGGACACGCTCGTCGATGCCGACCTCGCCGCCAACACACTCGGCTGGCAGTGGGCGGCCGGCTGTGGCGCCGACGCCGCCCCGTACTTCCGGATCTTCAACCCTACGAGCCAGGGCGAGAAGTTCGACCCCGACGGCACGTACGTCCGCACCTGGGTGCCGGAACTGTCGCGACTTTCCGCGAGCGATATCCACGAGCCCGCGGAAGCTGAGGCGGCCGTCCTCGCCAAGGCCGGCGTGACCCTCGGCCGCGACTACCCCGAGCCGCTCGTCGATCACGCCGCGGCCCGCAAGCGGGCTCTCGAGGCCCTCAAGGCCGTGAGCAAGGGCACGTGACAACGCATCACGACTGATGCTCATGGTTGAACCTCCCCCTGGACAACGGCGGTCGGGGAGGGCTGCCCATGCCCCGGGAGCCGACGTGGCTGACCATCGCAGCCAGGGATGGCGGAGCGCAGGCAGCCTCGAGAGAGCGGAGCCCAGGATGGGCGCAGCGAACGTCCGGCGACGGGGCACGGTCAGCCCCTCGCCGGGTTGGGCGAGTGAACCGCCGGATCGGCTAAACTACGCGCTCCTCCGAGAACCCCCCGCATGCATCTCCCCGCCTGGCGTTTCGGCAAGCCTTACGAGTCGCTCGAACGTGAGACGCTCGTTCACTTCCTGACCGGCGAACCCGTCGCCGAGGTGAGCCAGGTGGGCGGGGCCATCGTGGGCCGCGACCTGCAAAAGGCGGGGCAGGCGCGAAAGGCCCTGCTCGCGATCGATCCCGAGGAGATCGTTGAGCGGCTGCAGACGGCCGGCAACCTCTACGCCAATGGGACGGTCACCGTCGGCGACACGAAGCAGTCGCCCGACGACTTCGTGAAGCATCAGTCGGCGACGACGGGGCTGCCCGAGAGCCTCTGCCGGGCCAACATGCAGAAGAACATGTTCGTGCTCTCGAACATGGATCGCATCCTCGACGCCCTCTCCCGCGGCCTCGACACGCAGGTCCTCTGGAGCGGCTACGGCGTCGAGCAGCGCGGCGTGACGGTGAGTTACCAGGCCCAGTCGCCGGTGCTCGGACTCGTGCTCCCCTCCAACTCGCCCGGCGTGCACACGCTCTGGCTACCGGTGATCGCGCTGGGCGTGGGGCTCGTGATGAAGCCCGGGAGTCAGGAGCCCTGGACGCCCTACCGCATGGCCGCCGCGATGGTGGAAGCCGGCATCCCCGCCGAGGCGATCGGGCTCTATCCCGGAGCCACTGATGTCGGTGCCGGCATCCTGGCCGGCTGTCGGCGGAGCATGATCTTTGGCAGCGCCAAGACGGTCGAGCAGTATCGGAGCAACCCCGGCGTGCAGGTTCACGGGCCCGGCTTCTCCAAGATCATCCTCGGCGACGACTGCGTGGACGACTGGGCTGCCCATCTCGACGTGATGTGCGAAAGCGTGGCGATCAACAGCGGCCGCGGCTGCATCAACGCCTCGGCGATCTACGCCAGCCGGCACACGAAGGCGATCGCCGCCGCCATTGCGGAACGACTCGGGCCGATCGAGGTGAAGCCGCCAGACGATCCCGACGCGAAGCTTGCCGCCTTCACGATTCCCGGCGCCGCGAAGGCGATCTGGGGCCAGATCGAAGGTGGCCTCAAGGCCCCGGGCGTCACCCACGTCACCGGCAGCTACGGAGACCGGTTCGTGGAGGGCGAACGCTGCGGCTGGCTGCGGCCCACCGTCGTGCACTGCGCGACGCCCGAGCCGGAGATCGCGAAGGCGGAGTACATGTTTCCCTTCGTGAGCGTGGTTGAATGCCCGCAGGAGCGGATGCTCGATGCGATCGGCCCCACGCTCGTCTGCTCGGCGATCACGAACGACACGGCTTTCAAGGCTCGTCTCATCGACTGCACGCACATCGACCGGCTCAATCTCGGGGCGATCCCGACCACGAAGCTCGACTGGCTGCAGCCGCACGAGGGCAACATCATCGACTTCCTCTATCGGTCGCGGGCCCTGCAGGTGCCGGCGGTGGCGGGGTGAACATCCGCTTGTCTTCCCCGGAACATCTGACGTTCGGCTTCACGGCGATCACGCGGCTCGTCGTCGGCCCGGGCTCGCTCCGCCGACTCGGCGAGATCGCCCGTGACCTCGGCGCGACGCGGGCGCTGGTGACGAGCGACCGCGGCATCATCGAGTGCGGCCACACCGCCGCCGGCATCGAGTCGCTTCGCGAGGCGGGCCTCGCCACCGAGGTCTTTTCAGGGTTCACCGAGAATCCGTCGGCGGCGGAAGTCGAGGCCGGGACGGCGGTGGCGCGGGCATTCCGGCCCGACCTGCTGGTCGGCCTCGGCGGCGGCAGTTCGATGGACTGTGCCAAGGGGATCAACTTCCTCCACTCCTGTGGCGGCAGGATGCGGGACTACAAGGGCCGCGGCACCGCGACCGGCCCGATGCTGCCCTCTATCGCCGTGCCCACGACCGCCGGCACCGGCAGCGAAACGCAGTCGTTCGCGCTGATCACCGACGACGAAACCGGCGTGAAGATGGCCTGCGGCGACCCACGGGCGGCCTTTCGCGTGGCGATCCTCGACGTGAACCTCACGCTCACCCAGCCGCTGTCGCTCGCCGCCCTCACAGGCGTCGATGCCCTCGCCCACGCCGTCGAAAGCCATGTGAGCACGGCGGCCACGCCGGCGTCACGGACGTTCTCTCGCGAGGCCTGGAGGCTCCTCGCCGCCAACCTGCCGCACGTGGTCAGCGGCGGCGGCAGCATCGACGCGCGATCGGCCGTGCAGTTTGGCGCAGCCCTGGCGGGCCTCGCCATCGAAAACGCGATGCTCGGCGCGGCGCACGCCCTCGCCAATCCGCTCACCGCGGCGCATCACGTGGTCCACGGACAGGCCGTCGGGCTGATGCTGCCGCACGTTGTGCGATTCAATGGCGAGGTCTGCGGATCGGCCTATGCCACTCTGCTTGCCGACGTCGGGATCTCGGCCACCGCCGCCGATGCCGGCGTCACGCTCGCCGACTGGCTGACCGGGCTGATCGCCACGGCCCGACTCAAGACCTCGCTCCATGGGTGCGGCATCGAGGCACCCGACGTGTTCGCCCTCGCGGCCGCCGCAGCGACTCAATGGACGGCGAGCTTCAACCCGCGGCCGGTCACCGCCGCCGATCTGGCCACGATGTACGAGGCCGCGAGATGACCGCCGTCGGCGCCGCCCTGCTCGCCGTTGCCTTCGCGGTGGTCGCCTGCGCCGCCGATCCCAATCATGCCCCTGCCGACGCCTGGCCGATGGCCCGAGGCTGCCTCGGTGGTACCGGACGGTCGGCGGCCGAGTTCGCGCTGCCGCTCGCCGAGGCGTGGCATCGCGAGTTCGACGGCACGGCGTTCGGGGCCGTGCCCGTGATCGCCGACGGCGTGCTCTACCTCGGTGATCTCGACGGCACGTTTCGGGCGGTGTCGCTCGCCGACGGCGCCGACCGCTGGTCGTTCGCGGCCAAGGACGCCGGATTCACGTCGGCGGCGGCGATCGGCACCGCCGGCGAAGCACGGCTCGTCGTGGTCGGCGACGACGGCGGCCTCGTGCGGGCCTTCGACGCATCCACCGGCGACCTCCGCTGGACGTACGAGACGCAAGGAGAAATCTCGGGGGGACCAACGATCCTCGAGACGAGCAACGGCCCGCGGGTCCTCATCGGCTCGCAGGACGCATCGCTCTCGTGCCTGGTTCTCGCCGACGGAACGCTGCTCTGGAAGCATGCGATCGCCGACCAGATCCGCTGCTCGCCCACCGTCGCGAGAACGTCCGCAGGCGACCGGGTGTTGCTCGCCGGCTGCGACGGCAAACTGCACGTGCTCGACGCCGCCACCGGCGAGGAACAGGCGGCCGTGCCGATCGACGGGCCGACCGGCACGACGCCGGCAGTGCTCGGCGACCGCGCATTCTTCGGCACGGAAGGAGGCGTGTTCTTCGGTATCGACGTGGCGGCTGGGAAGGAAGTCTGGCGGGCGGCCGCGACCGCGTCGGGGCAGTCCTATCGCTCGAGCGCGGCGATCGCCGACGAGCTCGCGATCGTGGGCTTCCGCGGCAAGGCGGTCGAGGCGTTTGCCACGGCCGACGGCTCGCGAGCCTGGCGGCGGCCGATGCGGGGCCGCGTCGAGGCTTCGCCTGCGGTGGTCGTGGCCACGGGTCCGAGTGGCGAATCGGCGCGGTCCGTCGCGATCGTCGCCGACGCGGCCGGCAGGATCGCGGCCCTCGACGCCGCGAGCGGCGAACCGGCATGGGAGTTTGACGCCGGCGGCGGGTTCGGCGCCGGTGCGGCGGTGGCTGAGGGCCGCGTGGTGCTCGCGTCCGACGACGGCATCCTCTGGTGCTTCCGGAGCGGCGACTGATGGCCTGGTTTCAGACCGACCTGCGACTCGCCCCGCGATGCCGCGGCTTCCATCTGATCACGCACGAGGTCGAGGCCGCTCTCGGCGACATGCCGGAGTTTCGCATGGGCATGCTCCACGTCTTCATCCAGCACACCTCGGCCAGCCTTTCGATCAACGAGAATGCCGACCCAGACGTGCCTCGTGACCTGGAGATGGCGTTCGCTGCAATCGCACCCGAGCACCTCCCCTACGTGCACACCTGCGAAGGCCCCGACGACATGCCGGCCCACGTGAAATGCTCGATGATCGGCAGTTCGCTGACGATCCCGATCACCGCTGGTCGGCTGAGGCTGGGCACCTGGCAGGGCATCTACCTCTGCGAGCACCGCGACCGCGGCGGCCCACGACGGCTCGTGCTCACCGCCCACGGCGACACGTAGCACAGGTTTCCAACCTGGGAAAAATCACGCCCGCCTACCGACCCCGGCGGATGCGCCGCCACAGCCCGGCCGCGGCAGCGGCCGACGCCACCAGCACGATGCTGGCGGGCTCTGGAACCACTTCCGCGATCGAATCCGTGCCGTCGACGACACCGTCGTCATTGGCATCGATGCCGATCGTGGCATCGATGGCCACGTCCTCTGCCATCGTCACCGCCTGGTATTCGCCGAGGGTGGCCGCCATCTTCGTGCCAAACCCGAAGTTGTTGTTGTTGCCCTCCGCCCAGACCCGGAAGAAGAACGTGCTCGGCGTCGTGGTGATCGTCTGCGGCGCGAACGGATTGCCGCTGAGCACGGCCGAACGGAAGGAGATGTTGGACCATGTGTCGTTGGACGTGGTGATCGTGCCAAGCGACTGGGAAAAGTCAGGAACGGTCGTGGCTCCCGAGGGAATCGAGGGGATCGCCCCGGCCCAGATCGTCGCCCGCAGCGTGTTGCTGGAGTCAAGTTTGTTTTTCTGGAGCGCAGACAACTGCACGGTGAGCCCGTCGAACGCGGCGGACCCCGAGGCGGTGCTGAGCGTGAACTGATAGTCGCGGTAGGCGCCGCTGTTCTTGCCCGGCCAGGTAACGGTCGATCCCGACACCACCGCCCCATAGAGATTGAGGTTGGACGTGGTGCCGGCCGGATCGATATTGATGCTGATCGTGCCGGCCTGAGCCACCACCGCAACCACCACCGAGGCGGCCGCAACCAGACGCAGGAGATGACGCGACGACCAGGCGAACGAAACCGGCATGAGGCAGTTCCTTTGGGGGTGAATGACTCCGACGGCTGCATGATTGGCCTGCTCCCCACGAACGGCAAGCTTTTGGTCGAAGAAAGGGACGAATCGGGCATGGGTAGGGACGAATCGGGATCATGCGCCTCGGGTGGCCCCCTTGGCGGCCTCGCGAGCCGCTTGCGTGGAGGCCGCGCCCGACCCCACAACTGACGCCCATGAATGACCCCGTCTCCTTCGATCCAGAACGGTTCCGCGAGGAAGGCCGCGCGGTCGTTGACTGGATCGCCGACTACTGGGCGTCGCTCGCGTCGCGGCCGATCTCACCTGACGTGTCGCCAGGCGACGTGCGATCGCAGCTGCCGTCGCGGCCACCGGAATCGCCCGAGCCGCTCGCCGACGTGCTTCGCGACCTCGACCGCGTGATCGTGCCGGGACTCCTGCACTGGCAGCACCCGGCCTTCTTCGGCTACTTCCCGGCCAGCGCCAGCGGACCGTCGATCCTCGGTGAACTGCTCTCGGCCGGTCTCGGCGTGCAGGGCATGCTCTGGGCCACGTCGCCTGCCTGCACGGAACTGGAAACACACGTGCTCGACTGGCTCCGCGACCTGCTCGGCCTGCCGGAACGGTTCGCAAGCAGCGGCGCGGGGGGTGGCGTGATCCAGGATTCCGCGTCGAGCGGTGTGCTCGTGGCGCTGGTCGCGGCCCGCGAGCGGGCCACGGGGCTCGTCACAAACCGCGAGGGACTCGCACAAAACAATCGCCCACTGGTGGCCTACGCGAGTGCCGACGCCCATTCGAGCGTGGAGAAGGCGGCCGGGATCATCGGCATCGGCCGTGACTGGCTGCGAAAGATTCCCGCCGACGCCGCCGGACGGATGGACGCCGCCGCGCTCGCCACGGCGATGACCGCCGACACCGACGCGGGCCGACGGCCCTTCTTCGTGGCAGCGACGGTGGGCACGACGGCCTCGGGTGCGATTGACCCGGTGGCGGAAATCGCCGCGATCGCCGCACGGCACTCGGCATGGCTCCACGTCGATGCAGCCTGGGCCGGCGCCGCCGCGATCTGCCCAGAGTTTCGCGGACCGCTCGTGGCCGGAGCCGAATCGGCCGACAGCTGGGGCTTCAACCCGCACAAGTGGCTGCTGGTGAACTTCGACTGCCACGCGCTCTGGGTGGCCGACCGGGCAACGCTCGCGTCGGCCCTCTCCATGAAGCCCGACTACCTCCGAAACCAGGCAACCGAATCGGGCGCAGTGATCGACTACTGCGACTGGCAGGTGCCACTCGGCCGGCGGTTTCGCGCGCTCAAACTCTGGATGACCCTGCGCATGCTCGGTGCCGAGGCCCTCCGCGACCACATCCGTCGCCACGTCGCCTGGGCGGGCGAGTTCGCCGAACAGGTCGCGGCCAATCCCCGGTTCCAGTTGCTGGTGCCACCGAATCTCTCGCTCGTCTGCTTGGCGCTCCGGGCGGGCGACACGGCCACGCAGGCGCTGCTCGACCGCGTCAACGCCACCGGCCATGCGTTCCTGACGCATGCCCGCATCGGAAGCCGGCTCGCGATCCGCCTGGCCGTTGGTGGCGCGACGACCACCCGCGACGACGTCATGGCAACCTGGCGGAGCATCGCGGACCTCGCGAACTGAAACCCTATGACCGCAGTCGCAGGCTGGCGCCCTGCACCTCCCGAGCGGCAGGCGGGGCATCTCTCCACAGAGCCAGCGGTTGGTAACCTGCGGCGAAACAGCTTCGATTGCGGCATGACCGAGCGGTGCTCATTGATCTGGTCGGACAGGCCCCACGTCTCAGGGCGTTTGGCTTTCCGGGCGCCCGGCGGCGGCTCGGTCTATGATGGCCCTCGGAGGAGATTTCCCATGCGATTCGCTTTGTCATTCGCCGCAGCCACCGTGGCGATCTGCTCGATCGTCTCCTCGATCGTCGTCGCGGAGGACACCGTGCGGAAGCCGATGATGATCTCCGAGGCCAAGCTCCCCGAGGGCTTTCCGGGCCCTGGCCCCGTCGGCGAGGTGATCACCAAGACCTATCCCGCCCACCGGCTGGCCCGCGTCCGCTCCGGCGGCCCGGGTAACGACGGCTCGTTCATGAAGCTCTTCCGCCACATCGAGCGGAACGAGATCGCCATGACGGCGCCCGTGGAGATGGAAATGGCCGTGGCGGACGGCGGTGGGGCCTCGCCCCGGACCGAGTCGATGGCGTTCCTCTACGGGTCGGCCACGACCGGCACACCCGGTCCCGATCCAGCCGACCCGAATGTGATGGTCGAGGACGTGCCTGAAACCACCGTCATCTCCCTCGGCGTCCGCGGATCCTACCGCGAGGAGCGGTTCGCGGAATTCACGGCCAAACTGCAGGCCTGGCTCGGCGAGCACCCGGAATGGGTCGCCGCCGGGCCCCCGCGGACGCTGGCCTACAACAGCCCGTTTGTGCCGGGCATCCTCAAATACGCCGAGGTACAGATTCCGATCACCCCGGCACCACCGGCGAAACAGCCATAAAACTTTCCCCCGCTTCCGCGAAGTGTCAAAGCCGTGTTTGGCTGCATTCGTCCTCCCAGTCGTGCCGATTTTCCCAGCGTGAACCATCCCTCCCCAGGCCCCGTAGTATTGGCTGCGGCCGGGGGGAATCCCGGCCGGTTCGGCAACGCCCCAAAGGGGCAAGGAACGGCAACCATGGCACGCAAAGAATCGCTTCTCAATCTGCGGGCGATCCTCGTCAAGCGGCGGGACGCCTTGCGGAGCGCGCTGGCCGGCGACCTGTCGCTGCTCAAGGAACTCCGCAGCGAATCGCCGGGCGACGTGATCGACGCCGCCTACGACTCGGCCCAGGATGAGATCAGCTCGCAGCTCGCCGAGGTCGAAAGCCGAGAACTCGCCAGCATCGAAAACGCGCTGGAGCAGATGAAGGCCGGCAAGTACGGCCAGTGCGAGGTGTGCGGCGGCCGGATTCCGATGGCCCGCCTCCATGCGCTGCCCTACGCGACGATGTGCATCGAATGCCAGCGGGAACTCGAGCGATCGGGCGGATCGGGGGCCTCCCACCGGAGCTACGGCGAGGAGGCTGGCGAGGAGACGGTGAGCGGCGAACTGGAAAACTGAAACCACGCCCGGATATGCTGCGGAAGCCTACGGGCCTCCTGCCTCCCGCGTGTGGATTCATGATCTGGCGTCGTTCGCTCGTCTTCCTGCTGCCAGCCGCCGCGCTGCTCCTGCCCCACGTCGCGGCGGGCGACGAGCCCCCGCTCACACCGGTCGGGCCGGCCGTCGTCCGCGGCGATGGCCGCGTCGATCCGATGCGGGCAGTGCGGATGTCGGCCGCCGAACGGGAACGGCTCTACGAGCAGGCCGCTCGCGACGCCGAACTCCTGGAGACGCAGGGGCGGCAGCTGCGGCGGCTCACCGAACTGCTCAGGCCGGCCGTCGTGCACATCGACGCGACCAAGCCTTTGACCCGACCGCGGGGCGCCAAGCTGACCGAGAACGAGGCTGGCTCCGGCGTGATCGCCCAGCTGTCGGGATTGACGGTGGTGATCACCAACCGTCACGTCGTGAATCGGGCGGCCCTCGAGGATATCGCGATCCGGCTCGACGACGGCCGCGAACTGAACCCCAGCCGGCTCTGGTCGGATGCGGGCACCGACATCGCCGTGATGGAACTCGAGGCCGACGACCTTCTGCCTGCAAGGCTCGCGGAGGGAGATACCGTGCGGATCGGCGACACGGTGCTCGCCATCGGCAGCCCCTTCGGCCTCTCGCACTCCGTCACGCTCGGCATCGTGTCGGCCAAGGGCCGCCGCGATCTCGAACTCGGCGACGGCGCCGTGAAGTTCCAGGATTTCATCCAGACCGACGCGGCGATCAATCCGGGCAACAGCGGCGGCCCGCTGGTCAACCTCCGGGGCGAGGTGGTGGGACTCAACACCTGCATCGCCAGCAACTCCGGAGGCAGCGAGGGGATCGGATTCGCCATCCCGATCCCGATGGTGATGTTCGTGGCCCGACAGCTGATCGAGCACGGCATGGTGCCGCGGGCCTACCTCGGCGTCGCCCTCGACAAGAAGTTCGAACAGCAGGAGGCCGACCGTCTCGGCATGGTGCGGCCGGTCGGCACCCGCGTGGAGACGATCACCCGGGGCGCTCCGGCCGACCTGGCAGGCATCCGCCCCGACGACGTGATCCTCGAATACGAGGGGCGGCCCGTCGAGGACGACGACCACCTGATGAGCATGGTGGGCATGACACCGCTCGACAGCGTGGTGGAACTGGTGATCTTTCGCAGCCGCGAGCGGGTGCCGATCCGGATGAAGGTGGCGAGCCGGAAAGACTTCGAGTGACGCCCAATTCCGCGACGTCGCCCTCCCCGCACCGGGTGCGGGGAGACAACCTGCGGCTACGTGGCGGCGGCGGCGGCGGCGAAGCTGCGAAGCATGCAGTCGGTGACGGATGACGCATCGCAGCCGACGAGCAGATCGCAGTTGGGCCGAGACGGGCTGGTCTGGCGACGATCGACGACAAGCATGCCGGCGGTGAGATCGCCCGCGGTCTCCACGTCGGCGGCAACGGTCGTGCGCTCGAAGAGTTCGGGATTGGTGAGCGCCACCAGGCTGACGACGTCGTGCAGCCAGATGCCCTCGCTGCCGAGGAACTGGCGATGGGCACGGAAGGCGTGCGGCAGCATCCGCCGCAACAGCTGGCCCGCCCGAGAGACCTCGCGGGGCAACTGGTCGAGAAACTCGAATCCGAGCATCACCTGCGACGACGTCTCCAGTGGCACGAGCGTCTTCGTCAGCGGCTCGCGGATCACCAGCCGGGCGGCCTGCGGATCGGCGAGGAAGTTGAAGTCGGCGACGGGCGACGCGTTGCCCGCAGCGTGCGCCGTGCCTCCGGAGACCACGACGCCGGCCACGAGTTCCACGAGCGACGGGTCCCGCTTGAACACCCGCGCCACGTTGGTCAGTGGGCCGAGGGCGAGAATCGTGATCTCGCGTGGATGAGCCTTGATGCTCTCCCAGATCACCTTCTCCGAAGGATGCCCGCCGTGGAGCTGCACCCGGGGGAGTTCCGCGCCGCCGAGGCCATCGGGGCCGTGCATCGCGGGGGGCGCATCGAAGGCCACCGCGTCGCCCGGGGCGACGCCGAGGCGGGGCAGCCGCGGCGGGTCGAGAAACGCCACCACCGACTGGACGTTGGCGGTCGCCTGCTCGGCCCCCACGCTCCCGCCCACGGCGGTGACGGCCACGACTTCCAGCCG
>JAGWWA010000093.1 GCA_018970605.1 Planctomycetota bacterium
GGCGGCGGCGAGGCCCGAGTAGCTGTTGAGCAGGCAGATCACGACCGGCATGTCGGCCCCGCCGATCGGCATCGTGAGCGTGCAGCCGAGCACGCTGCCCACGACCACGAGCAGCCAGTAGAGGAGGACCGACCGCGGGTAGACGCACAGGCCCCAGATGAGCAGCAGCGTGACCACGGCGAGCGCGAGGTTGATCCAGTGACGGTTGGGATTGGTCCAGGCCTGCTTGAACTGCGGCAGTTCCTCGAGCTTCGCGAAGGCGACGAAACTCCCCCAGAAGGTGACGGCGCCGATCAGGCCGGTGAGGGCGGTGGCGATCGCAAACTGCGTCCATGGCGCGAGATTGGCGGCCGCGAGACTGGCGACGGCGGGGACGCCGTTTTTCGCAGCGGCCGTCATGTTCCAGAGTTCGGCGCCTGCCACGAGCGTTGAGGCGGCCCCACCGAAGCCGTTGAGCAGGGCCACCATCTGTGGCATGCCCGTCATCGGATACTTCAGCGCCATCCAGGCTCCGATGACCGAACCGATAGCGGCGGCGATTCCGACCATCACGAGGCCACCGGAACCGACCGACCGCAGTCGTTCGACGACCGGCCCCTCGCAGCAGGCGGCGATCAGGGCGATCGCCATGCCCGCGGCGCCGAGGTAGTTGCCCTTCACGGCCGTACGAGGGCCGGTCATGAGCTTGAAGGCCACGATGAAGAGCATCGAGGCCGCGAGGTACGCGAGATTGATCCAGGCCTGGCTCGACATGCGGCTACTTCTTCTTCGGGTTGAACATCTCGAGCATCCGATGCGTGACGACGAAGCCACCCACGACGTTGATCATGGCGAGGATCACCGCGAGCAGGCCGAGCACCGAGCCGAAGCGGGTGGCCATCGCACCGGCCACGACGATGGCCCCCACCGCGGTGATCCCCGAGATCGCGTTCGAGCCGCTGGTGAGCGGCGTATGGAGCCGCTGCGGCACCTTCATGATCACCTCGAAGCCCACCCACATCGCCAGCAGGAAGACGGTGAGCAGCCGAATGAACCGGGAGGCCGGATCTTCGGTGACGACCGCCTCGGCGAGGAGTGGGATCAGCAGCGTGGGCGACATGGTGGGCGTTCCGTGCGGGGTGACGCTGGGTTCATGGCTGTGGCGGGGTCGCGGGGGCGAGGGGCGGCAGCCCGGCCCGCTCTCGGACCTTCGGGTGGACGAGTTCGCCGCCGCGGGCCACGAGCGTGTCGCGGCAGATTTCGTCGTCGGGCGAGATGTCGGGCAGGCCCGACTTCACCAGGTGCGTGAGGAACGTGACGATGTTCTTCGAGTAGAGCTGGCTGGTGTGGAAGGGCACATCGGCCGGCAGGTTGGTGGGCCCGAGGATCGTGACGCCGTCCACGATGACGGCCTCGTCGGGCTTCGATCCTTCGCAGTTGCCCCCGCGCTCCGCGGCCAGATCGACGACCACGCTGCCCGGCCGCATCCGCCGCACCATCTCGGCGGTCACGAGCACCGGCGCCTTCTGGCCCGGGATGAGCGCGGTGCAGATGACGATGTCGGAATCGGCCACCACCCTGCCGAGCAGCTCCCGCTGTTTGGCATAAAACTCCTCGCCCATCGCCTTGGCGTAGCCGCCGGCCGCCTCGCTGCCGCCCGTTTCGAGGGGAAGTTCGACGAACTTCGCGCCGAGGCTCTGCACCTGCTCCTTCACCGCCGGCCGGACGTCGTAGCCGCTCACCTGCGCGCCGAGCCGCTTCGCGGTGGCGATCGCCTGGAGGCCGGCCACACCCGCGCCGAGCACGAGCACCTTGGCGGGCGTGAGCGTCCCGGCGGCGGTCGTCATCATCGGCAGGATTCGCGGCAGCGCTGCAGCAGCCACGATTACGGCCCGGTAGCCGGCGATGTTGGCCTGGCTGGAGAGCACGTCCATGCTCTGGGCACGGGTGATGCGGGGAACGAGTTCCAGCGCGAACAGCGTCACGCCTCGATCGGCTGCCTCGCGGCAGGCGTCGGGCGCCGAGAGCGGGTCGCAGAGTCCCACGACCACGGCACCCGGCCGCAGGCGGTTTCGATCGGCGGGCCAGCCGTCGCCGGCGGCACCGCAGACGCGAACCGCCAGGACCACATCAGCCGTGAGGGCTTCGTCTCGCGACACCACCTCGGCGCCGGCGGTCCGATAGTCGTCATCGGAGAAGCCGGCTGCAGCCCCCGCCCCGGCCTCGACGGCCACGGTGAGGCCCGCCTTCATGAGGGCGGGAACCGCGGCCGGCACGGCTGCCACCCGGCGTTCGCCCGGAAAGGATTCCTTGAGGACTGCGACCTTCATGCGGCAGCGTTCAGCAGGGGTGATGAAACGGCAGGGCGGACGTCGATTCTTGCTTCGGCGGGTGGTCGCGTCCACGCGCCACCGCCCGGAGAGCCGGCGGGCCCCCGTGTCCGCAGGCCTGTTTTCGCCGTTCTGCGGCCGTGCGGCTTGCCCGCGAACCACGGCATTGTTAGTCTCCCCGGTTCTCCCCGGCCGGTGGCCGGAGGCAATGCCAGTTCCCTGAACAGCCCCTGAATTTCGAGAGACGGACGGTCGAGCGACAGATGAAAACGTACATGGCCAAGCCCGGCGAGGTGGATCAGCGGTGGTGGGTCGTCGACGCGAGCGAGCGTCGCGTGGGCCGGCTGGCGAGCGCCATCGCCATGGTGCTCATGGGCAAGCACCGCCCGACGTACACCCCGCACGTCGACACCGGCGACCACGTGGTCGTGATCAACGCCGACAAAGTCGAGTTCAGCGGGAAGAAGTGGCAGCAGAAGCTGTACCGGTGGTACACGGGCTACCAGGGGCTGAAGTCGGAAACCGCGGAGCATCGCCGCGACCGTCGCCCCGAACTGATCATCGAGGAGGCCGTTCGCCGGATGCTGCCGAAGACGCGTCTCGGCCGGAAGATGCTCGACAAACTGAAGGTGTATGCCGGCAGCGAGCATCCGCATCAGCCGCAGCAGCCGGAGCCGATCGATCTCGGCGCCTGAAAGCGTCACCACGGTGAACGGGCTGCGAACGGGCGTTTTTGTCGGGCATTCAGGATGATGCAGGTTGATCCAGGTTGATGCAGGGCAATCGAACAACACACACGGTATTTCACACTTCCAGGGCGAGCGAGGCACGACGATGGCGGTTGAGCAGGGCGTGAAGTCGGCGCGGCGGGGCGACGAGATCATCGCGACGGGACGTCGAAAGACGGCCGTCGCCCGCGTTCGGCTCAAGGCCGGCGGCGGCGAGATCACCGTCAATGGCCGCGATCTCGATGCCTACTTCCCCGCCATCAAGGATCGTGCCCTTGTGGCCGGGGCCCTCGACCAGGTCGGCAAGCGGGCCGACGTGAAGGTGACGATCACCGTCGATGGCGGTGGCCCGACGGGGCAGGCAGGGGCGTGCCGACTCGGCATCGCCCGGGCGCTCAAGGTGTTCGACGCCGAACTTGCCGAACCGCTGCGTCAGGGCGGCCTGTTGACCCGCGATGGCCGGATGAAGGAACGGAAGAAGTACGGACTCCGCGGCGCCCGCCGTGGGACCCAGTTCTCGAAGCGGTGATTGTGGGCCGCTTGGCCTGCGACTGCTCCCGTCATTCCTGGCATATCCGGCATCACCGATTTCTTCGGGCGAAATCGGCTTTTTCGCCGCGCCGCGATCCGATTGCATACTTGTGGGCGGCGTCTGCGCCGGCCGATCGCGGCCCGCTCGAGAACGTCGTCCAGCGGGTTCGCCCCCGCCACCACGAGGTCTGACCATGGTCACGATGCGTTTCCTGCTCGCGCTGCCCCTGACGGCGGCGCTCGTTGCCTCCGCGTGTGCCGGTGATTCGAGGCAGGTCGCCACGGCATCGGCCGCGGCACCGCAGGACGTTCTCGCCGCCGAGGCGGCGGGGCTCGTCGAGGTGAAGTTCATCCCGAACGATTCACGCTCCGCCCAGGTGATCGTTGCCAACCGCACGGATCGGCCGCAGACGCTCTGCCTGCCGGCGTCGTTCGGAGCGGTGCCCGTGCTGGCGCAGATGGGCATGGGCGGCGGCATGGGTGGCATGGGCGGCGGCATGATGGGTGGCATGGGTGGCGGCATGGGCGGTGGCATGCAAAGCATGGGTGGCGGCGGCATGGGCGGTGGCATGGGCGGCATGGGTGGCGGCATGGGCATGGGCGGCGGCATGGGCATGTGCTGGGTCGCCCGTGAGGTCTACGGCGTCCACGACCCACGCTGGGTGGTCTTTCGCTCGTGGATGGAGGAACAGGCTCCCTCGTCGCTCCAGTGCGCCTACGCCCTGCATGGTGAGGACGTGGCGGAATGGCTGCGGCCTCGCCCCGTGGCCAAACTGGCCGTCCGCTCACTGATGGACCGCGTGGTCGAGGGTTTGCCCGCCGATGGTGCCGACGGCGCCGGTCACATGGCTGTGCAGTCCGCCGATCAACCTCCCGTGTTTGTGGTGCTGCCGTCGAAGAGCAGGGTGGTGAGGATTCCGACGGTGTGTCTCGAGCACGGCAAGCGGGTCCCGCACTCGAAGATTCCCTATCGGATGGTTGCATTCGCCGACGTCTCCTCCGATCCTCGGGTGGCAGACCTGCTCAAGGCGCTGTCGAGTGGCATGCTCACGCAGAATGTCGCCCAGGCAGTGGCGTGGCACCTCTCGAGTGGACGGTCATGGGACCAGTTGGCCGCCGAGGTCATCGAGGTGACGGGGTCGGCCGTTCCGGACCGCCCCGTGTTCAACGCGGCCGAACTGGCCGTGGCCCGACGCTTCGTCGAAGAGTCGACCAAGCGGCATGCGGTGGCGTCGGACTCATCGTCCGGCGGCTGACGGCCGGCGTCGGAGGCGGGCTCAGGGCGAGTTGGCTTCGCCGCCCGCCCGAGTCGCCAAGGCCTGCCACGCAGTCGGTGTGATCGCGTCGGTGGCCTTGTGGACGCTGCCGTCGAGCATGACGTACCCGATGACGCCGGCGTGATGGCTGCGGGCGGTGACGGCCGCCGCCGTGGGAACGGTCAAAGACTTCGCCTCCTGCTGATTGGTCCAGTCGATGTCGTAGGTGCCTGAAGCCCGCGTGCAGGAGACGCGGGCCTGGGGCGGAAATGCGGCCGTGAAGCCGGTTTGATGGCTTCGGCCATCCACCCATTCCGTGTGGCCAGTGCCGGCTGTCGGCAGATCGTTTTTGAACTCGCCCCCCAGGTCGCAGATCGCCTCCGGCGTCGCGGGTGGCGATGGCTCGGCGAGTCCGGCGTTTCGGAAGTAGGGGGTGTAGGTCTTCACTTCCGCCATGGCGATCGTCTTCGAGAGGCCGTCGGAGACGGCCGCGGCCGTGAGTCTGCTATTGGGGAAGAACGCCCCGTTTCCGCCGCGTCGTGTGGCCGGCGAGAAGACGAGCCACGTGCCGAGATTGACGGCGTAGTTCAGCGGCGCGTTCTCCGGCGTTCCGTCGGCCTTGGTCCGGTGTTGGACGTGTGGTTCGGACGGGCAGAGGAGGGCCGGGATCCTCAGGCCCGAGATGAGTTCTCCCGTCGAGAGCGTCGCCTGACTGTACGGCATCGAAAGCTGTCGCTGGATGTCGGCCCCGATCGCGCATTCCTCGAGATACGGAAGGAGCCTTCCCTGGGCCGACCACACGGCGTTGGAGGATGCGTTGGTCGTGCTGGTGCCTGACCAGACGCAGCTCGGCGGAAACCGTCGGGTCGCACCTTCGTGGCTCGAGATCGCGATGCCCAGTTGCCTCAGCTTGTTGCCGCAGGCCGCGATTCGGGCCGACTCCCGCGCGGCCTGCACGGCCGGAAGCAGCATGCCAACGAGCGTCCCGACGATGGCCACGACGACCAGGAGTTCGACGAGGCTAAAGCCGACGAATCGCGACTGGCGGGGATGCCGTCGTGGAAAAAACGATCGTTTCCTCGTCCGGGCGACGTCAGTCATGATTCGATGAAACCACGTTTCAGCAGAAGGAAGTGCGAGAATGCACGCACCTTAACGATTCAGAGACTCAGTATCAAGAGAAGAATCCGACGTTGGTTTTTCATCGGTTTTGGGAGCGACGGCGACCGGTCGAGACGATCCTGTGCGTTGCGGCCCTGTTTTTCCCCTGGCCACTCCACATCGCCGAGCGATGCGATACAACCGACGATGGGTGGCCGCAGGAAGTTCGGCGGCCGCCGCACCGTGTAGCCGCAGAATGGCCGCCGAACCTTTTGTGAGGGGACCAGTTCGTGACCCAGATGGCCCAGGCGACGAGCCGATCGGATTCCCGACGCGACGCGTCCGATGTCGTCGTCGAAACCCGCAACCTCTCGAAGGTCTATCGCGATTTCTGGGGCCGCAGTAAGAAGACCGCACTCAAGCCGCTGGACCTCGATGTTCGGCGCGGAGAGATCTTCGGCCTGCTCGGCCCCAACGGCGCGGGAAAGACCACGACGCTGAAACTGCTCCTCGGCCTGATCTTTCCCACGTCGGGTGAGGCGCTGGTCTTCGGGCGGGCCGCCACCGACGTGTCGAAGAACGAGCGCATCGGCTACCTTCCCGAGGAGTCGTATCTCTACAAGTTTCTCGACGCCGAGGAGACGCTCGATTTCTACGGCCGGCTCTTCGGTCTCGACCCGGATGAGCGGCGACGGCGGGCGGCGGCTCTGATCGAGATGGTCGGCCTGACGCGGGATCGGAAGCGGCAGCTCCGCGAGTATTCCAAGGGAATGACCCGCCGGATCGGCGTCGCCCAGGCGCTGATCAACGACCCGGAACTCGTGATCCTCGACGAGCCCACCAGCGGCCTCGACCCGATCGGGACCCGCGAGATGAAGGACCTGATCATCGACCTCAAGGCCCGGGGGAAGACGGTGATCATGTGCTCGCACCTGCTCGCCGACGTCGAAGACGTGTGCGACCGCATCGCGGTGCTGCATCAGGGCGAGCTGAAGGAACTCGGCCGCGTCGAGGATCTCCTCCGGGTCACGGGGGTTACGCAGATTCAGGCCACGGGGCTGTCGCCGGCGGCGGCGGCCGAAGTGAAGGCGGTGCTCGAGCGGCACGGTGCCGCCGACATCGACATCGGCAACCCGAGGACCACGCTCGAGGACCTGTTCCTCGAGGTGGTTCGGGACACGGAAGCCCGGCCGGGCCGCCGTGCCCGCCGCACCGAATCGGCCGCCCCGCGGGCGGAGTGAGCGGCACGCATGGTCCTGGAACAGGAAATCCCGAGGTTCGCGTCCTGGATCGGACTCGCCTTTCTGCAGTATCTGGCCGCTGCCGGAGTCGCCGCGGTCGTGGCGGCCTTGCTCACATGGCTGGCCCAGGCGATCGGCAACGGCCCGCTGGCCGGAGGCGATCGGGTTTACCGGGGCGTGCTCGCTGGACTGGCCGACATCCTGGCCACGTCGCCGCGGCGGGTCTGGGCCCTGGCTCGCCTCGCCATCCAGGAGTCGCTGCGGCGGAATGTGCTCGTCGTGCTGGCGATGTTCGCGCTGATCCTGCTGTTCGCCGGCTGGTTCCTCGATCCGGCCAGCGTCGATCCGCGGCGGCTCTACGTGGGCTTCATCCTCGCGGCCACGAATCTGCTCGTCTGCCTCGTGACGCTCGTGCTGGCCGTCTTCAGCCTGCCGGCCGACATCAAGTCGCGAGCGATCCAGACGGTGACCACCAAGCCGGTCCGCACGGCGGAGATCGTGCTTGGCAGGATCGTCGGGTTCGCCACCGTGGGCACCTGCCTGCTGGCGATCATGGGCCTCGCCGGTTGGGCGTTCGTGGTCCGCAGCGTGAGCCACGGCCACGTGCTCGATGCAGCCGACGTGTTTGACGTGACCGACGGCGACGGAGCCGTGTCGGGGGCCGAGGGCCGCACGTCACTCGACCGCGGGCACCGCCACCGCGTCGTGCTCGACGGCCGCGGCGGGGGTGTGGCCGAAACCGCCCATGGCCACCGCCATCGCATCACGGTCACCGGCACGGCCGCCTCGGGCGAGCGGACCTACGCGGTCGGGTCGCCGCTCGGGCTGTTGGAGGCCAGGCGGCCGCTCCGCGGCAGGCTTCGGTTTCTGGATCGCGAAGGCCGGCCCGCGATCAAGGGCATCAGCGTGGGAGCCGAGTGGTCGTATCGGCAGTACATCGAGGGCGGGACTGCGGCCGCGGCCATCTGGACCTTCGAGGGCGTCACGCCCGAGCGGTTTCCCGAAGGCCTGCCGCTCGAGATGATCGTCCGCGTGTTTCGCACCTACAAGGGCAACATCGAGGACGGCATCCACGGCACGATCCAGGTCCGCAACCCCACGAGCAGCCTTCGGAGCGAGTCGCTGCCGATCGTCGCCCGCGAGCACACCATCGACTCGTTGCTGATCCCCCGTCGGATCAACACGGTGATGGCCGATGGTTCGCTGCGGGAGGTCGATCTGTTCACCGATCTGGTGTCGGACGGGCGGATCGAGGTGTGGCTGCAGTGCCTCGAGCCGGCCCAGTACTACGGCGTGGCACAGGCCGACTTCTACCTCCGGTCCGGAGACGGGTCGTTCGCGGTGAACTACGCCAAGAGCTGCCTCGGCATCTGGTATTCGATGCTCATCTGCACGGCGCTCGGGGTGATGTTCAGCACGTTCCTGTCCGGGCCGGTGGCGCTCGTGGCGGCGCTGGCCACGCTGCTGGTCGGCCAGTTTCGCGACTTCATCGCCAGGCTGTTCACCAGCCAGGTGACGGGCGATTCCTCGATCGTTCCGGGTGGCGGGCCGATCGAATCGCTCTATCGCATCGTCACGCAGACGAGCATCACCCTGGAACTCGATCCCACGCCGGCCGTGCAGGTGATGAAGGTGCTCGACACGGTGCTGCTCGCCCCGATGCGACTGGCCGCGAGCATCTTTCCGTCGCTGGCATCGCTCGGCACCAGCGACTTCGTCGCCGGCGGCTTCGACATTCCGGGCGACCTGCTGGCCGCCCATGGGGCCGAGACCTTCGGGTACGTGCTGGCCTGCTTCATCGCGGGCGTGTTCTGCCTGAAAGCACGGGAGGTGGCGTCATGACCGCACCGCAGCGGGGTTCCCGAACCGAGCAGACCTGGCTGGGGCTCAGGCCCGGCACGCTCCTCGCGATGGTTGCCATCGCGGTGCTCCTGGTCCCGCTGTCGGCGCTCAGCCAGCCGGCCGATTCGACGAGTTCCGGCGGCCTGCTGGCGCGGCTGCGGTCCACCTACGGGCTCTCGCAGGCCAACCTCGGTGAAGTCGATCCGACGAGCGAGACGATGCGGTTCGCGACGCTGGGCCTGAAGAACATCGCCGTGACGCTGCTCTGGGACCGGGCGAACCACTACAAGAAGGTGGAGGACTGGGCCAACCTGTCGGCCACGCTCGAGCAGATGACGAAGCTCCAGCCCAACTTTTACACGGTCTGGGACTTCCAGGCCCACAACCTCTCCTACAACACCTCGGTCGAATTCGACGACTACCACGACCGCTATGCGTGGGTGATGAAGGGGATCGAGTTCCTCCGTCAGGGCATCGCCTACAACACGCGCGAGCCGCGGCTCCTCGGCCGGATGGGCTGGTTCATCGGCCAGAAGATCGGCAAGGCCGACGAGAAGGTGCAGTACCGGCGGCTCTTCAAGGCCGACGACGACTTCCACGACCGCGACGATCCCGATCGCACGCTGCCCGAACGCGACAACTGGCTGGTGGGCAGGCAGAAATACCGGGCAGGCCAGGCGCTGGTCGATCGCGGTGCACCGCTCAAGACGACCCCGCTGATCTTCCACAGCGAGCCGATGATGACGTCGATCAACTATGCCCGGGCCCTCGAGGAGGACGGCGAGTTCGGTGCGACCGCGAAGGACGGCTGGAAGCTCGCCAACGAGGAACTGGCCCGGTTTGCCGAGCGGGACATTTCCACGAGCTGGGGCGTGCCGATCCAGCTGCGCTTGCGGGAATCGGAGGAGAAGCGGGCGGCAGGGATCGCCGCCGAACTCGAGAAACTCCTCCCCGGGCAGTTCAAGGCGCTCGAGGAGAGCCGCCGTGCCGCCCTCACCGACGATCAACGGAAGGCGCTCGAGGTTCCGCTGATGGAACGGAACGAGGCCCAGCAGTTGGCCGCTTCGGCTGCCGAGAACCAGCTCACCGTGACCTGGAAAATGGTCGCGAGGCAGGCCCCATCCGACGTCCGATCCAGGGCGGAGGAGCTGGCCCGCGAGTACACCGAGGCCCGGGAGCGGGCCGAGATGATCGATCGGTACCGCGACATCGTGAACTTCGACTTCTGGAAGGCCTGCTGTGAGGCGGAAGTGACCGAGCCGGCGCTCAAGGCGCGGGAGGGTACCTGGCGGGCCGACACGGAGTTTGCCGCCGCCCGTCTGCAGTCGGCGAAGCAGGCCTACGAGGAGTCGTTCGCCGCCTGGCGTGAGGTGCTCGACGCCTCGAAGGTGCTCCGCGAGGATCCGCTCACGGCCGACGACATCGTGGAGGTGGTGAACCGCTATCGCCAGCTCCTCGAGCAGCTCGACGAGCCGTTCCCGACGCCCTTCGTGCTCCAGGACATCATCGACCGCTCCGCCCCCCAGCCCTAGAGCGCATCTCCTCTAGCTGTAGCGATGAGTTGGAAATCCTGAGCGGGTAGGCGAGGGGGTCGGCGAACGCTCGAGGAGCCTTGGGCGTATCCTCGCCCCGGCGACGAGACTTTTGCCGCCCCCGAGCCGTTGATACA
>JAGWWA010000094.1 GCA_018970605.1 Planctomycetota bacterium
CAGCCGCGGTCGTTCGCCGCCGCCGCTGGTGAACCCCAATGGATGTGCCGGTCAACGCGGCCCCATACGGTACGCCCCCGCCGTGATCGCACCGGTGCCGGAATCGTCTTCCGGTATTCTGATCCTCGTCGCCGCCGTCCTGGCGACCAGGAGCAGAAAGCGGCCATGAACCACTGGCTGATCAAGAGCGAGCCCGACGTCTTCTCGATCCACGACCTCGCGAAGGCGAAGAAGAAGACCACGCACTGGGAGGGCGTCCGCAACTACCAGGCGCGGAACTTCCTCCGGGCGATGAAGAAGGGCGACCTCGCCCTCTTCTACCACTCCAATGCCGAACCCTCCGCCGTGGCCGGCGTCGTCGAGGTCGTCCGCGAAGCCTATCCCGACGAGAGCGCGTGGGACCCGCGAAGCGACTATCACGACCCCAAGGCCTCGAACGAGAACCCGATCTGGTCGATGGTGGACGTCAGGCTCGTCGAGATCTTTTCCCGGGAGCTGCCGCTCGACGAACTGCGGGGCGTACGAGCCCTCGCCGACATGGAACTCCTCCGCCGCGGCAGCCGGCTGTCGGTGCATCCCGTCACGCCGGCCCAGTTCCGCACGATTCAGTCCCTTGCCTCCAAGCGGCGGGCCGCGCGGCCATAATGCCGGCATGCCCTGCCGCATCGAGCCCGCCACGCCGGCTCCCCCATCCGCCGCCACCCCGCTGCCCGCGGCCCTCGACTGGATCGCCGAGGCGCTCGACCACCTCGCTGCCGCCGGCCTCGAACGGCCCCAGCGGATCCGCGACGGCCGGCAGGGGGCCACGGTCGATCTCGACGGCCGACGGCTCGTCAACGTCGGCTCCAACGATTACCTCGGCTACGCCGGTGACGTGCGGCTCACGAAAGCTGCGTCGAAGGCGGCGTGCGCCGAAGGGTTTGGGGCAGGGGCGAGCCCGCTCGTCAGCGGCCATTCGCGGGCGCACGAACGGCTCGAACAGGCGATCGCCACTCTGCTCGACGTGCCCGCAAGCGTGACGTTTCCCAGCGGCTTTGCGGCCAACTCCGCCACGATCGCGGCGTTGGTCGGCCCCGGCGACCTGATCGTCAGCGATGAACGCAACCACGCGAGCATCATCGACGGCTGCCGGCTCTCCCGGGCGAACGTGCACGTCTATCCCCATCGCGGCGTCGCCCCCCTCGACGCGTTGCTCGCGGCCGAAGGCACACAGCACCGGCGTCGGCTGATCGTCACCGACACGCTCTTTTCGATGGATGGCACGATCGCGCCGCTGGCCGATCTCTGCGCCGTGGCCCGCCGCCACGACGCCATGCTGATGGTGGACGAGGCCCACGCCACGGGGGTATTCGGCCCGCGCGGGAGCGGCCTCGTCGAGGAAACCGGGTGCGCCGACGGCGTGCACGTCCGCACCGGCACGCTCTCCAAGGCGCTGGGTGCCGCGGGGGGCTTCGTGGCCGGCCACGCCGATCTGATCCGCTGGCTGCGACACTCGGCACGGGGCTGGATTTTCTCAACCGCCCATCCGCCGGCCGTCGCCGCCGCGGCAACGCGGGCGATTGACTTGGTCGCGGAGGAGCCGCACCGCCGCGTGGAACTGCTCACCCGGGCCGCCGCATTCCGCGACCGGCTCATCGCGGCGGGGCTCGACCTCGGCGGGTCCGAGGCCCAGATCGTGCCGGTCGTCGCGGGAACGGCCGAGTCTGCGGTCGCGCTTTCCTCGCGGCTTGCCGAGGCCGGCTTCTTCGTGCCGGCGATCCGGCCGCCGAGCGTGCCGCACGGACGAAGCCTCGTCCGGGCGAGCCTTTCGTGGCTTCATTCCCACTCCGATCTCGATCACCTCGCCGATGCCATCGTCGCCTGCCTCCGCTGACCGCCTGCCGTGGTGCGTGATCGGCGCTGGGCCGTCGGGCCTCGCCGCGGTCAAGCGTCTTCGTGAGGCCGGGATCGACGCCGAATGCCTCGAGCGGGAAGGAGGGATCGGCGGCAACTGGCTCTTCGGCGCCGCGACGTCGCGAATCTTCGCCTCCACGCGCTTGATCAGTTCGAAGTCGCTCACGGAGTTCGCCGACTTTCCGATGCCGCGGCACTACCCCGCGTATCCAGACCACCGCCAATGCCTCGACTACCTGCGGGCCTACGCCGAACGCAACGCCCTCGCCCCTCACATCCACCTCCACGCCGCCGTCGAGCGGATCGAGCCCCTCGGCAGCCCGGGCTCGGGCTGGCGAGTGTCGCTCGCCGACGGCCCGCCGCGACACTACGACGGCGTCGTGATCGCCAGCGGACACAATCACGTGCCCCGCTGGCCCGAGATCCCAGGCTCGTTCACCGGCGACTTCCTCCACGCCGCCGACTACAAGTCGCCGACGCAGCCCGTGCCGCTGGCAGGCCGTCGGGTGCTGGTGATCGGCGGGGGCAACTCGGGCTCTGACATCGCGGTGGAGTGTGCGCGGCATGCCGCGACCGTCGTGCATTCAACCCGCCGCGGCTACTTCGTCGTGCCCCGCGAGGTCTACGGCCGGCCGGCCGACCTCCGCGGCGAGCGGCTCCTGAAGATGGGGGCCCCGGTGTGGCTACGGCGATTCATCAGCGAGCGATTGATCGACCGCACGATCGGCCTCCCGTGGCGGCACGGCCTGCCGCGGCCCGATCACCGGCTGTTCGAGACGCATCCAGTGATCAACTCCGAGATTCTCGCGCTCATCGACACAGGGCGGATCCGGCCGGCGGGCGACATCACCGCGTTCGACGGCCACGACGTGGTGTTCCGCGACGGCAGCCGCGAGGCCTTCGACGTGGTGATCGCCGCGACGGGCTACCACATCAGCCATCCGTTTCTCGACGCGCGGCTGCTCGGCGGCGATTCCTCCGACGCCACGCCGCGATTGTTTATGAACCTCCTGCCCCGCGATCGGGACGACATCGCCGTGGTGGGCCTGATCCAGCCCGACAGCGGCCAGTGGGGCATCACCGACCTGCAGGCATCGCTCGTCGCGCGGATGGCCCACGCCGCCCGATGTGCTCCCCGCGCCAGAGCCTGGCTCTATCGGACACGGCAGCGGCCCGAGCCCAGCCAACCGATCCGGTACGTCGATTCACCGCGGCATGCGCTCGAGGTGGAGCACTATTCCTACCGCCGGCGGCTGGAGCGGCTCATCGCATCGCTCGATCGCCGCCTGCGGCGGGAGGGCGACTCAGAAGCGCGGATGATTCGGATACGCGGCGACGATGTCTGACAAACGCCTTTCCCCTCGCTCCCGCTCGGGGCTTCCTGGCGGTGCCATGATCGACACCAGAAAGCCCCGAGCGCCAGCGAGGGGATGGACGGTCGCACCACAAACAGACATGACCATCCGCAACCGCTGAACCCCACGATCCCACAAGGAGCTTCCTGGCGGGTGATCGCTGCCGCGTGTCGCCCGCTACCAACACGTCCGGCCGCCGTTGACGGCGATGGTCTGCCCGGTCACGAAGGCCGCCTCGTCGCTCGCAAGGTACGCCGCCGCCCAGCCCACCTCCTCCGGCTTTCCCCAGCGGCCAACCGGGATCGTGCCAAAGTAGGCGTCCTTGTCGGCCTGTGAATCGTTCTCGTGCCGCTCCACGGGGATCCAGCCGGGGGCGATCATGTTGACGGTGATGCCGAAAGGCGCAAGTTCGTGGCACATGCTCCGCGACCAGCCGGTCTGGCCTCCCTTGGCCGCCACGTAGGCGGAGAACGGCGCCACGCCGAGGTGAAAGACTTCACTGGTGATGTTGATCAGCCGGCCGTGTCGCCGGGCCTTCATGCCGGGCAGCAGGCGACGGGTGAGCAGGTAGGGGCTTTTCACGAAGAAGTCGAGCATCTGCTGGTAGAAGTCCCAGTCGTAGTCTTCGATCGGCTTCAGCGGCTGTGCGGGCGTGGCGTTCACGACCACGATGTCCACCGGCCCTAGCGATCCTTCGATCGCGGTGACCATGCGATCGATCTCGGCCTCATCGGTGACATCGCCCCGGAAGATCTCGGCCTTGATCCCCTCCGCCCGCAGGTCGGCGAGCGTCGCCTCGCCGCGGCTGGCCGAGTTGGCGTAGTTCACTGCGACCTTCGCGCCGGCCCGGCCGAGACATCGGGCTGTGGCCTTGCCAAGTCCGGTGGACGAACCGGTCACGAGCGCCACTCGGCCGGCGAGCGAGAAGGGTGCAATCGCGGAACCGGACATGCGAGCTCCTCGTGAAGAGTGGGTAGACTAGTCTACGTCGACCGTTTGTAAACGGGTTTTATTGACCGATGAAAAGTAGATTCATGAGCAGCAGCGACAAATCCCCGTCGCGATGCGACGGCAGACGATGAATGATTTATTCATCCCTCAATGGGATCAAGGTGGGGCTCGATCGGTGGGTTCGTCAGCGCGGTGACTCCATGCGACCTGCGGGCGTCCTGTCAACGCATCGGTTTCGTTCCAGACCGGCCGTGCAGGCTGCCGTCGCTGCCATCGGCTTCGCCATGGCCGCCGCTGCTTCGCCCAGCATGGGCCGGGGTGAACCGGTCGATTACTCGCGCCAGATCCAGCCGTTGCTGGCCAAGCGCTGCTATTCCTGCCACGGTCCCGACACGCAGGAAGGCGGCCTGCGGCTCGACGACGCGGCAGCCGCGACGCGGGAACTCGACAGCGGCACGAGGGCGATCGTGCCCGGCGACGACGCCGTCAGCGAGATCCTCGCCCGAATCACCTCGGACGATCCCGACGTGCGGATGCCCCCCGAGGGACCCCGCCTCACGGCGATACAGATCGATGCCCTCCGCCACTGGATCACCGAGGGGGCCGAGTTCCGTGAGCACTGGGCTTTCCGGCCCGTCGTGCGGCCTGAGCCGCCGGCATCGACGGCCACGAACCCCATCGACGCCTTTGTCCGCGACACACTCGCTCGCCGCGGGCTGCCCGCTCCATCCCAGGCCGACAGGCGAACACTCCTGCGGCGGGCAACCTACGGCGTGACCGGCCTGCCGCCGACCGAGCAGGAGATTCGCGACTTCCTCGCCGACGACTCGCCGCAGGCCTGGGAGAGGGTGGTGGACCGGTTGCTCGCGTCTCCGCACTACGGTGAGAAGTGGGCCCGCCACTGGCTCGACCTCGTTCGCTACGCCGACACCAACTCCTTCGAGCGCGACGGCGACAAGCCACACGCCTGGCGGTATCGCGACTACGTCATCCGCTCGCTCAACGACGACAAGCCCTACGACCGCTTCGTGATCGAGCAGCTCGCCGGCGACGAGCTGCCGTCGCCCTCGCCCGACGACCTGATCGCCACCGGCTACTACCGGCTCGGGCTCTGGGACGACGAGCCGGCCGACCGCGTCCAGGCGCGATACGACTGGCTCGACGACCTCGTCTCGACGACCGGCCAGACGTTCCTCGGCCTGACGATCAACTGCGCCCGCTGCCACGACCACAAGATCGACCCCATCCCGCAGCAGGACTACTACAGCCTGCTCGCCTTCTTCCACAACGTCACGCCGATGGGTGAGCGGCAGATGAACTCAGCCTTCATCGAGCGGCCGTTGCCAACGGTGACCGAGTCGCCGGCCGAGCTTGAGCACCGGCTCGAACAGCTCACCCGACTCCGCACCGAGGCCCACGAGGAGATCAAGGCGATCGAGAAGCGCATCAAGGATCATGGCGACCAGGCGCTCGACGAGTTGACCCGGAAGGATCTTGCTGCCTGGAAAAAACGGCGCAAGGAACTGGACGCCGAGCACGGCCGGATCGACAAGGCGCTCGTGGTCAGCGAGTACGGCCCGCAGGCTCCCGACACCTTCGTGTTCGCTCGGGGCAACCCCCGGGCCGGCGCCGCGGCGGACCGACGCGTCGAGCCCGTGTTTCCTGCAGTCTTCAAGACGGCGGCGCCGGAGATCGTACCGACTGCCGACGGCCGCTCGAGCGGGAGACGCACGGCACTGGCCCGATGGATCGTCTCGCCGACCAATCCGCTGACCGCACGGGTGATGGCCAACCGCATCTGGCAGCACCACTTCGGCCGCGGCATCGTGAAGAGCGCGAGCAACTTCGGCCTGATGGGCGATCCACCGACACACCCCGAACTCCTCGACTGGCTGGCCAGCGAACTGGTCGCCGGCGGCTGGCGACTGAAGCCTCTCCACAAGACGATCCTGATGTCGGAGGCTTACCGTGCATCGAGCGCCGGCACGGCCACCGCGCTGGCGAAGGACCCGCTCAACGACGCCCTCTGGCGGTTCGACATGCGGCGGCTCAGCGCCGAGGAGCTGCGCGACTCGATCCACGTGGCCAGCGGCGGCTTCAACCCGAAGATGTATGGCCCCGGCATCTATCCGGAGATTCCCAAGGCGGTGATGGCCGGCCAGTCGCGGCCCGGGAGCGGCTGGGGGAGTTCGTCTCCGGAGGAGCAGGCCCGCCGCAGCATCTACATCCACGTGAAGCGGTCGCTGATCACGCCGATCCTCGCCGACTTCGACATGGCCGACACCGACACGAGCTGCCCCGTCCGGTTCACCACCACGCAGCCGACGCAGGCGCTGGGCATGATGAACGGCGACTTCGTGCAGCGGCAGGCGCGGCTGTTCGCCGAGCGGGTGCGGCGGGAGGTGGGTGGGCCCGACGGCGCCGACACCGCCGCCGAGGTGCGGCGGGCGCTCGAGATCGCCCTCACGCGGACGGTATCCGACGAGGAGATCGCCCACGGGGTGTCGCTGGTCGAGAAGCTCGAGGGCCAGGATGGCGTCGGGCCGAGCCGGGCGCTGGATCTGTATTGCGTGATGGTGTTGAATCTCAACGAGTTCGCCTACCTGGATTGAGCGGGAGACCGAGCCATGGAACCCGATCACGACCACCGCGCGGGAGCGTTCTGCCGCCGCACGCGGCGGGAGTTCTTCTGGGAGGCGGGGGCATCGTTCACGGGGCTCGCGCTGTCCGGCCTGCTCGAACAAGGTTTTTTCGCTCGGCAGACGCGGGCCGCCGACGGGCTCGCCGCCTACGTCAATCCGCTCGCCGCCAAGCCGCCCCACTTCGCCCCCAAGGCAAAGAGCGTGATCTTCCTGTTCATGTACGGCGGCCCCAGCCACGTGGACACCTTCGACTACAAGCCCGCGCTCTATCCGCTCGACGGCAAGACGATCGAGGTGAAGACGAAGGGACGCGGCGGGGAGAAGAGTCAGGGCCGCGTGGTGGGTCCGAAGTGGAAGTTCAAGCAGTACGGCCAGTGCGGCAAGTGGGTGAGCGACCTGTTCCCAAACATCGCCACGCACGTCGACGACATCGCCTTCCTCCACTCCATGACGGCCGACTCGCCGATCCATGGCTCAGCGATGCTGCAGATGAACTCCGGCAAGATCCAGTCGGGCGCGCCCTGCCTGGGCTCGTGGGTCAACTACGGCCTCGGCAGCGTGAATGAAAACCTGCCGGGCTTCGTGGTGATGCTCGACCCGACCGGCGGGCCGATCTCGGGCGCCAAGAACTGGGCCAGCGGCTACATGCCGGCCACCTACCAGGGCACGCTCCTGCGGAGCAAGGGGCCGCCGATCCTCGACCTCGCGCCGCCCGACGACATGCCGCTGGAGGCCCAGCGTGCGATGCTCGACGCCCTCCGCGAGTCGAACACGGCCCACCTGCTGCCCCGCGGCGATAACAGCGAGCTCGCCGCCCGGATCGCCTCCTACGAACTCGCCTGGAAAATGCAGGAGCACGCGCCAGAGGCGGTGGACCTGGCACGCGAAACCGAGGAAACACAGAAGCTCTACGGCCTCGACAACCCGCGAACGGCTGATTTTGGCCGGCGCTGCCTGCTCGCCCGTCGGCTCGTGGAGCGGGGCGTGCGGTTCATCCAGCTCTACTCCGGCGGCGCCCACAACGACGACAACTGGGACGCCCATGGCGATCTCGAAAAGAACCACACCTTCCATGCCGGCAACACCGACCAGCCGGTGGCGGCCTTGCTTACCGACCTCAAACGGTCGGGGCTGCTCGAATCCACGCTCGTGATCTGGGGGGGCGAGTTTGGCCGCCAGCCGACGGCGGAATACGACGAGGGCACGGGCCGCGACCACAACTCGTTTGGCTTCACGATGTGGATGGCCGGCGGCGGCATCAAGGGGGGCGTGAGCGTGGGCGAGACCGACGAACTCGGCGCCGCGGCGATCAGCCCGGTGCATGACGGCAAGACGGGCTTCCACGTCAGGAGCCTGCACGCCACGGTGCTCAATCAACTGGGCCTCGACCCCAACCGGCTTTCATACTTCTTCGGCGGTCTCGACCAGAAGCTCGTGGGCGTGGAGCACGTCGAACCGATCCGCGAGATCATCGCGTAGGCACCCGCGCCAGAGAGCGTAACGCCGTAAGGCGTACGGCTGAACCGACGTCTATCTCGGCCGCGGCCCCCATCGCTCACGCGATTGGGCTTCCTGAACCCGCAGGAAGCGTAACGCCGTAAGGCGTACGGCCGCGTCCCGCGTCGCCCGACCCCAGGAAGCGTAACGCCGTAAGGCGTACGGCTCCCCTCGGCCACCCCCCTAATGCTTGTTGTTGCAGCTGCTGCAGATATGCGGCGCCTGGCTGGCGCCATAGGCGTTGCAGAGAATGCAGCGGTTATTGAACTTGTTGTTGCAACTCCCGCAGATTCGCGGCACCTGATTGGCGCCGTAGGTGTTGCAGAGGATGCACCGGTTGTTGAACTTGTTGTTGCAGCTTCCGCAGATTCGGGGCATCTGGCTGGCGCCGTAGGTATTGCAGAGAATGCACCGGTTGTTGAGCAGCGCCTCGCCAGCCGTGGCCAGGTCGCCGCTGCCGGCCCGGAGTCCACAACAGACCACACCCGCCACCAATGCCGCGACCACAACACCTCCCTGGATCATCGCGCGTGACGCCATGGTCGTCGTCCCTCGAGGGTCTCAGGTCTGCGGAGGGGTTGCTCCCTCCGCCTTCTGGCAGGTCATCTTACCCGGCGCGGCGCACCGGCGGCAATCTGCGTCACGTCATGCTCCTGCTCGCCATGCTGCCCGCAGTGGCCCGTGGCGAGGTTCTGCCATCGGCCGTGCAGACGGGCATGCCCCGGCGGGTGATCGCCGCCGACTCGTCCACCAAGACGCTCGCCTCGATCAGCCCCGACGGCCGCGTGGAATGGAAACTGCCCTGCGGAGCAATCCACGATCTTCATCTTCTCCCCAACGGCCACCTGCTCTACCAGGACGGCTGGACGAACGTCGTGGAACTCGACGCCAACCGCCGGCCCGTGTGGACCTACGACGCGAGGGGCAATGGCAATGCCGACCGGCCCGTGGAGGTGCACGCGTTTCAGCGGCTTGCGAACGGTACCACGATGATCGTCGAGTCAGGCCCCGCGCGGATCATCGAGGTCGATTCGGCAAGCATGATTGCCCGCGAGATTCCACTGACGGTGAAGTCGCCGTCGGCCCACTCCGACACGAGAAACGCCCGCAAGACGGCCGCGGGCACCTATCTCGTGGCTCACGAGAAAGACGGAGTGGTCCGCGAGTACGACGCCACGGGGCGGGTGGTCTGGGAGTTCGACGTGCCGCTGTTCGGAAACGAGAAGAAGCCCGGCCACGGCCCGGAGGCGTTTGGCGACCAGGTCTATTCCGCGGTCCGCCTCGAAAATGGCAACACGCTCATCGGCACGGGCAACGGCCACGGCGTTCTGGAGGTGACACCCGAAAAAGAAATCGTCTGGCAGATCGGCCAGCGAGACCTGCCCGGCGTGGTGCTTGCCTGGGTGACGCAGGTGGAGCGGCGCTCAAACGGCACCACGATCCTCGTCAACTGCCACGCCGGCCCCGAGCAGCCACAGATCCTCGAGATCACACCCGACAAGCAGGTCGTCTGGTCGTTCCGCGACTTCACGACGTTCGGCAACTCGCTGCCGGTGGCGGTCGTCCTCGACCCCTGACGACCGCGCCCCGCTCCGAGCGATCCTGTCTCCGCAAAGCCCCGAGCGGAAGCGAGGGGTATCGGCATGGTTGATCACGACGCCCACTCCCGACACCAACCCCTATCCCGTCGCTTCCGCTCCGGGCTTGTTGTCGACCGCAGGCGGTTGGTCGTGGAGCGTGGCGGATGCGGGTCGCGGCGGTGTCACTCCGCCAGGAAGCCCCGAGCGGGAGCGAGGGGATCGAGCGGGGCGGCGGCGAGCGACGCGTGCCGATCTGCGGAGCCGTTCCCGTCGCTTCCGCTCCGGGCTTTGAGGGTTCCGTGGAAACACGCGCGAGGATCACGTGTGACGCGTGGAACCAGCCGTGCGACCGCCCAGCTACGGGCCCATCTTCATCGACCGCAGTCGTAGCGCGTTGGCCACCACCGACACCGAACTCAAGCTCATGGCGGCCGCGGCGATCATCGGGTTGAGCAGCAGATGGCTCGAGAGCGGATACAGCACCCCGGCTGCGATCGGCACGCCCAGCGCGTTGTAGACGAGCGCGAAAAAGAGGTTCTGGCGGATGTTCCGCATCGTGTGACGGCTGAGATCAATCGCCTTCACGATCCCCCTCAGGTCGCCCTTCACGAGCGTCACCCCGGCCGACTCGATGGCGGCGTCGGAGCCGGTGCCCATGGCGATGCCCACGTCGGCCGCGGCCAATGCCGGCGCGTCGTTGATGCCGTCGCCGGCCATCGCCACGGTGCGGCCCTCCG
>JAGWWA010000095.1 GCA_018970605.1 Planctomycetota bacterium
AGCGCGTCTGAGATACGTGTATCAACGGCTCGGGGGCGGCAAAAGTCTCCGCTTCGCGGTCCTTCGGATTGTCGCCGGGGCGAGGATACGCCCAAGGCTCCTCGAGCGTTCGCCGACCCCCTCGCCTACCCGCTCAGGGTTTCCAACTCATCGCTACAGCGAGAGGAGATGCGCTCTAGCGTTGTTCGCCCGAGGCCTTCCGGCCTTCGGCTTGCACGGCTCGCACGTCCTGCAGCGCTTCCTTCTGCTGCTCCGGATCGCCGATCTTTGCCGCGGCTTTCTCCGCCTCGGCGGCGAGGGCCATCGCTCCCGCCGTGTCGCCAGCCGCCATCATCGCCCGCGCCACGGCGAGCAGCGCGAAGGTTCTGTTGGCTGCGCCGTCGATCGCCCTGGCAGCCGTGGCAGCCTCGGAGAGGAGGGCTGTCGCCTTGTCCTGTGCGCCGCTTCGCGCCCGCACATTGGCCGCGGCGGCGAGGGCCTCGGCCTTGGGCCGCAGATCCTGCAGGCCGTCGGCGAGCGATTCGAGCTGCTCGGTCACGGCGTTGGCATCGCGGGCAAGGCCGGCGTTGGCATATCCGAGGGCGACTGCCGCGAGTGCCTGCGACCGAAACCGGTCGCTGATGCCGTCGCCCGCCGCGAGCGCGGCGGCCTCCGCGAGAATCTTTTTCGCGTGTGTCGAGTCCCCGAGGCCCGCCTCCTTGGAGCCGCACACCTCGCCGATCTTCGCCAGCACTTCCACCCGGGCGACAGGGTCGTCGAGCCGTTCGGCCATGGTGGCCGCCGTGTTGATCGCCTCGCGGGCCGAACTCTTTTCAGAAGCGGCCGTGTAGGCGGCGGCGATATCCACCAGGCGCGGGGCGTAGATGGCGGGGTCGGCGTCGTCGGCGATCGTGCCACGGGCTTCGGTGAGGGTCCTGATCGCACCCGTCTTGTCATTCGACTTGGCCTGAAGCCGGGCCACCTTCGTGAGCTCCCGTGCCGGACCGCCTGGCGACTTGTCGGCCCTGGCCTTCTTGATCCGTTCGGCGATCGTCAGCGGGCCCTTCTTCTTCGTGGAGCCGCTGCAGCCGGCGAGAGGTGCGACGCACGCGATCCCGCAGAGCACGGCGACGAGGCACGAGGCGATGACGGTGGGGCGCGACATCAGAGGCAGTCTCCGGAGCGGGGCATTGGCGATGCGAGCGGGTCGGGTCAGAACTTCAACCGGGACCGCTGCAGGCGGGCGTGCAGTTCAGCCATGAGGTCGTCCTCGGCGGTATCGTCCTCCGCCTCGTATGTGACCGAGAATCGCAGGTAGGCGCCGCAGTCGTCCCACGGCACCGTCGAGATCGACAGGTCGTGGATCAGAAACTGGCTGGCATCCTGGGCTGTGGCGAACGCGCGGTCGCCGGCCCCTCTCGGGCTCTTCGTGTAGAGAAAATAGGTGCCGCCAGGCATCTCGCACTCGAAGCCTGATGCGCGGAGAACGCCCACGAGCTTCTCCAGCCGGCGGCGGTACTTCTCCCGCACCTGCCGCGGGATCTCGGGGTCGGCGAGGGCTGCGGCCGCGGCCTTCTGGATCGCCATGAACTGGCCCGAGTCGCTGTTGTCCTTGATGTCGGCGAAGGCCCGCACGATCCGCTCGTGCCCGCAGACCCAGCCCATCCGCCAGCCGATCATGTGGAAGCCCTTCGACATCGAGTGCACCTCGACGCCCACGTCCTTCGCGCCGTCCACCGAGAGAAACGAGAGCGGCTTGTCGTCGTAGGAGAGCATGATGTGGGCCGCGTCCTGGACGACCACCACGCGGTGCCGATGGGCGAAGTCGATCACTCGCTTGTAGAATTCGCGGGTGGCGGTCTTGCCGGTGGGGCTGTTGGGGTAGCAGAGCACGAGCATTTTCGTCCTGGCGAGCACGTCGGCGGGGATGCCGTCGAGGTCGGGGAAGAAGTCGTTCTCGGGCACGAGCGGGAGCCGGTGGACGACTCCGCCGTACCAGCGCGTGGCGGTGCCCGCGACGGGATAGCCGGGCACCGTCATGAGCGTGACGTCGCCCGGGTCGATGAACGCGGCAGGCAGCATCGCGTAGGCCGTCTTCGAGCCGATGCAGTGGTTGACCTCCGTGACGGGATCGAGCGCGACGCCGAACTCCCGCTGCATGAAGGCGGCGGCGGCCTCCTTGAAGGCGGCGATGCCGTTGTCGGCGTAGCCGCGGTTCTCCGGGCGATCGACCTCCTTCTTCATGACGGCCCGGACGTTGGCCGGGGCCATCTCGTCGTTCTCGCCGATGCCGAAGTCGAGCATCCGCCGCTCGGGATGGTCCGCGATGGCCTTTCGCTTGGCCCGCTTGATGAGTTCGAACTTGTAGATTTCGGTGCCCTTCCCGAACTTCGCCCCGCCGATCCGCTGGGCGAATCGGTCCTGAAACCAGGGGTCGGCGGCGTCGGCGGGGGCGGTCGTGGTCGACATCGGGTCTGATTCTCGGGGGGAGGCGGAGGACGAAAACGGGCGGAAACGGAGTTCCGACGGCAGAATAGCGGGTGTGGCCCGGGTTTCCAACGCCCGGCGGCGGGTACGGACACGCTCTGGCGACCCCCCATTCCAGGGCTTATTCTGAGGGTTGTCGGGGTTCGGCATCGCGAGAGGCGTCATGCGCAACCATGCCCGGGGCGGAGCAGCGGACGGTTGTCCTGCTGGCCGGCCATCGGCTCGCCGGTCACGCCGAGGGCGGCACGGCTTGAGGCTGGAGCGGCTCGAGGTTCGGCACGCGTTGTGCGCCACGCATGTCGTCGATTTCGTCGAGCCGGCGTCGCTGACGGGCGGCCCCGCGACGCCACCGTCCGCGACCGCCACCGTGCTGCAGACGAGCGTGGCGGAGTCGTTTGCGGTCAATCTCGCGTCATCCACCGGCACCCTCTCGACGCTCGGCGGAGAGGTTGTCGCCACGGTCGCCGCGGCCAATGGCCTGCCGGATCTCCACAGCCTCCTCAACGCTCCGACCGCGATCTATCTCGATTTCGACGGCGAGGGCGCCAACGCCCCCTACGACGTGGATGGCGACCCCACCACGTTCAATGCCACGGAGCAGGCCACGATCACCGAGGCGTGGCGGCAGGTCTCGGTCTACTTCTCGATGTTCAATGTGGACGTGACCACCGTGAAGCCCACGGTGCCGTTCGCCTGGCACGTCTCGAGCCCTTCCATCTCGGGTGGCTACAGCTACGTCGGCGTGTTTCCAAACACCTCGCCGCAGTCCTTCAACCAGGCAGGTGACGCCCGCACGCGAGTCTCAGGCATCGTGCACGAGGTTGGGCACAACTTCGGCCTGCAGCACCAGTCGAACTATGACCTCCTCGGCAACAAGACGGCCGAGTATTCATCCGGTTACGACCTGCTTCACGGTCCGCTGATGGGCGTTGACTACGCCCAGAACATCCACAAGTGGTTCATCGGCCATCCCGCAAACTCGGCGAGCAGCCTGCAGGACGACATCGCGGTGATCGCAGGCAAGATCAAGGCTCGCCAGACCGCCGGTGGCGACGGCTTTCGCACCGATGATTACGGCGGCACCATCGCCACGGCGCAGGCCCTCGTCGCGACATCCGGCAGCCGGAGCGTGAATGGCATCATCGAGCGGATGGCCGACGTGGATACCTTCTCCTTCACGGTGGGAACGGGAGGGGCGTTGATCTCGGTCGTCCCCACCAAGCCTTCGGGGCTCGATGCCAAGCTCGAGATCTACGACAACTCCGGCGTGCTGGTTGCGGCGAGTGACGGCGCGGCCAATGACCAGCAGATCGTGCTGCCGGTGGGCACAGGCACCTGGTACGCCTCGGTCTCGAGCCACGGCGACTACGGCGATGTGGGGATGTATGACCTCATCGTGAACGACCTCCCGGCTGGCTGGGGATCGGCCGACGTCGGCAGCGTCGGCAGCCCAGGCTACGCGGGCTACGACGCCGCGACCGACACGTTCACCGTGGCCGGGTCGGGGGCCGACGTCTACGGCACTGCCGACGGTTTCCGCTTCGCCTACCAGATGCTCACCGGCGACGGTTCAATCGTCGCCCGCGTGACGCAGAACCAGAACACGAATGCCTGGTCGAAGGTGGGGGTCGAGATTCGCGAGACGCTCACCGCCGGCTCCAAGCACATGGCGATGGTGACCAGTGCGACCAGTGGTCCGCAGCTGGTCTACCGGACAAGCACCGGCGGAACGTCAACGAGCGTCAACGGCACCGCCGCGACGTTCACCCCCACCTGGGTTCGGCTTGTTCGCGCGGGCAACCTGATCACGGCGTCTCGCTCGGCGGACGGCCTCTCGTGGACGACCGTCGGTTCGGCCACGGTCTCGATGGCATCGACGGTGTACATCGGCCTGCTTTCCTCAGCCCACGATGCGGCGAAGATCAACGTCGCCGAGTTCACCAACGTTTCCCTCGCCGGCACCCTCAACGCCGTTCCAGCGACCAACGCCCTCGACGCCCCGTCCGGCGTGGCCGTCACGCGGGGCACGGGCACGGCGCTGGCGGTGTCGTGGCAGTCCGTCGCCGGAGCCACCGGCTACGTGATCGAGCGGTCGGCCAACGGAGTCGAGTTCGCCGATGCCGGTACGGCCATTTCGACTGCGACGACCTGGACCGATAGCAGCCTCGCCGGATCGATGCGCTACTTCTACCGGGTGCGGGCGACGGACGCGGCGAGTGAGTCGGCCGCCTCCGGCGTCGTCAGTGCCATCAATCGCCCAAGTGCCGTGACCAGCGCGACGGTCACGTCGCTGACCATTTCGCAGGTGGTGCTCAACTGGCGCGACAAGAGCGGCGATACCGGCTATCGCATCGAACGATCGACCGACAATGTCACCTTCACGCAGATTGCCACGGTCGGCACCAACGTGCCGAGTTACTCGGCCACCGGACTCGCGACGGGCACGATCTACTGGTTTCGCATCACCCCGATGAGTGCCTATGGCGACTCCGTCGCAACCGTGATCTCGGGCAGCACGAGGCTGCAGGCGGTCGGGACGATGTCGTTCACGTCGAAGACGTCGTCGGCCATCGGCATCCAATGGACCGCCGTCACCGGTGCAACCGGCTACCGGATCGAGCGATCCACCGACGGCACCACGTTTTCGACGGTGGGCTCCGTCGGCACCGGCGTGCTCACCTACTCCGACACGACGGTCTCGGCCCTGGGCGAGTATTACTACCGCGTGATCGCGACCAACGCGGTGTCCGAAGGCGTGAACCCGGCGCTGCCGATCTTCGCGGCTGCGCCCGCGGCGACGGCGCTGCCCGCGCCGTGGACGTCCGCCGACATCGGCACTGTTCCGGGAACGGGGGCGGCGGGCCTCTCGTCCGGCACGTTCACGGTCGTGTCGAGCGGCTCCGACATCTGGAGCACGGCCGACGCCTTCCGCTACACCTACCAGCCACTCGTGGGCGACGGCTCGATTGTGGCCCGCGTCGCCAGCATCGAGAGCACTGGTGGCTGGGCGAAGATCGGCGTGATGATCCGGGAGTCGGTGGCGTCGAACTCCAGGCATGCGATGATGGTGGTGTCGCCGTCCAACAGCGTCGCGATGCAGTATCGCTCGACCACGGGAGGTTCGAGTGCGAGCATCGCCGGGCCCGCAAGCCTGGCGGCGCCCTACTGGGTAAGGCTCGTCCGCGTGGGCAACTCGCTCACGGGGTCGGTGTCGTCCGACGGCGCGACCTGGACGCAAGTCGGCAGCGTCACCGTCTCGATGGCGTCGAGCGTTCTCATCGGGCTTTCGGCCAACAGCAACAGCAGCACACTGCTCAACAAGTCCACGTTCACGAACGTGACGGTGAGCAACGCAGTCCCGACGGTGGCCACTGCGGCATCGGCGTCGCCGACGGTCGTCACGGGCACCACGGCCGCGCTCGCGGTGCTTGGCGGCGACGACCACGGCGAATCCAACCTGTCCTACACCTGGTCGGCCGCGGGGCCGGCCGCGGTGGCGTTTTCAGTGAATGGCACCAATGCCGCGAAGAGCACGGTGGCGACGTTCGCCCAGGCAGGCGCCTACACGATCACGTCCACCATCACCGACACCGGCGGCCTGACGACCACGTCGGCGGTGAACGTCACGGTGTCGCAGACGCTCACCGGAGTGCTCGTGTCGCCCGCGACGGCAGCTGTCTTCACGAATGGCGTGGCGCAACTTTCAGCGACCGCGACCGATCAGTTTGGGACGGCGCTGAATGTCCAGCCTGTGTTCGCGTGGTCGGTGACAGGTGGCGGAACGATCAGCGCCAGCGGATTGTTCACCGCGCCGTCGTCCGCCTCGACCAGCACCGTGAAGGCGACAGCCGGCAGCGTGTTCGGGACCGCGACGGTCACGACCGCGGCGCCCGTGTATGCCCCGACGGTGACGACGGCCGCCTCGGCGTCGCCTGTGACGATCGCCGACAAGACGACGGCGGTGTCGGTGCTCGGTGCTGACGACGGCGGCGAGGCAGCTCTCGTCTACACCTGGTCGTCCACGGGGCCGGCGGCGGTGGCCTTCTCGGTCAACGGCACGAACGCGGCGAAGTCGTCGTCGGCGACCTTCTCCAAGGCCGGAGCCTACAGGCTCACGGTCACGATCCGCGATGCCGACGGGTTGACGACCACATCCTCTGCCGACGTGACCGTCTCGGCGACCGTCACCACGGTCGTGGTGTCGCCCGCCACTGCCAGCCTGCTCGCTGGAGCGACGCAGCAGTTTTCGGCCACGGCGAACGATCAGTTTGGCGATGCGGTCGCGGTTCAGCCGACGTTCACGTGGACCGCAGTGGGAGGCGGGGTGATCACGTCGGCCGGCCTGTTCACAGCTCCCGGCGTCGCCACCACAGCCACCGTGTCGGCTTCCGCGGGCCAGCTCTCGGGGCTGGCGACGGTTTCCATCACGCTGCCGCCGAACGCCCCGCCGACCGTCGCGACGCCCGCCGCTGCCTCGCCGACCACGGTGACTGCCAAGACGACCACGCTGACGGCCCTGGGGTCAGACGACGGTGGCGAGGCCGCGCTCACCTACACCTGGACGGCCACCGGCCCGGCAACGGTTTCCTACTCGCGAAACGGCACGAACGCCGCGAAGAGCGTGGTGGCCACGTTCTCCGCGTCCGGTGCTTACGTGTTTACCGTCACGATCACCGATCTTCGCGGTGCGACGGTCACCTCGACGGTGAATGTCGCCGTCAATCAGAAGATCACGACGATTGCCGTATCGCCCGGAACGGCGACGTTGGCGGCCGGGAGCACGCAGCAGTTCTCCGCCGTGGCGTTCGATCAGTTTGCCAGCCCGCTCGCCACGCAGCCGTCCCTGACGTGGCTTGTGTCGGGTGGCGGAGCGGTCACGTCCACGGGCCTGTTCACGGCTCCGGCGGGGGCGGCGACGTCCACGGTGGCCGCATCGGCGTTGTTCGTGACGGGCCGGGCCACCGTCACGACGACCGTGGACCAGATCATCAGCATCGCGGCAGGCCAGACCCTGACCGAACCGGGAGGTCGAGTCGGCATCGGCGCCGTCGTCAAGCGGGGCGGCGGCACGCTGGTCATCACCGGAGCGAACTCCCACAGCGGCGGCACGATTGTCGAGGAGGGCGAGCTTGTCATCCGCGATGTCGCCGCCCTTGGCAGCGGCAGGCTCGACGTGCGAGCCGGGGCGCGGGTCACGCTCGACGTGGGCCTCGGTGAGGTCGTGCTTCCGTCGCTCGTGATCGATCCGCTCGGTCGGATCGATCTCGGAGCGGGCCGGCTCTCATTCGCCGGCGCCGGAGTGAGTGAAGCGACGGTCAGGCAGATGCTGCTCGCCGGCTTCAACCAGGGCACGTGGGACGGCACCTCCGGATTCACCTCGCGGGCGGCGGTTCCTGGGAGCGGACTCGCGTTGGGTTATCTGATCGCACCGGATTCGGTCACGATCGCCTATGCGGCGGCCGGTGACGCGAATCTCGATGGGGTCATCGACATCGCCGACATGGCCGCGTTCGTCGCCAATATTGATGTCCCGGATCTGGTGGATGTGGGCTGGAATGCCGGCGATTTCAACTACGACGGCCTCGTCGATCAGCTCGACCTCTCCGAATTTCTGGGGACAGGGTTGTTCGACGAGGGTTACTATCTCAGCGGCACCGAGGCGGCCTTCGCTTCGTTTGGTGTGGAGTGATACGGCCCGCACGTGGTTCACGCGATCGAGCTCGCAGCGCGTGGCCGTTTGTATAAGCCGAAGGCCGTAAGGCCTCGGGCGCACGACGCCGGACGCGGCGTCTGGTGGCGGTTCGCCCCACGCCGTACGGCGTTGGGTTTGTACAACCGGATGTGCGAGAATCGGGTGGACATCGTGCACGATGGTGGAGTGCTGACGTGGCTCGACGGCCCGACCTGCCTACAAAGATCTGTCGCTCCTGCGGCCGCCCGTTTGCCTGGCGGAAGAAGTGGGAGCGTGATTGGGATCGCGTCGCCTACTGCAGCGACCGGTGTCGGCGAGCAGGGCCTGCAGTAAAAAAAGGGGTTGAATGACATGGGTTCCGGCACGTACGTGATCGCGGGTGGTTCGAGCGGCATCGGCCGCGAACTCGTGCGGATGCTCACCCCGGCCGCCGCACGCATCGACGTCTGGTCGCGGGAGGTTCATGACGTGGAGCCGGGTGATGTAATCCGGCACGCGGCCTGTGATTTCGGGATTCCCGACGGTCCGCTGCCGGAACCCCCGGAAGAGATTCGCGGTGCGGTCTACTGCCCCGGCACGATCACGCTCCGGTCGTTTCGCAGCCTCACCACCGCCGACTTTCGTCGCGATCTCGAAGTGAACCTGATCGGTGCGGTGCGGTTCCTGCAGGCGTGTCAGCCGCGGCTGCGCGGACTCGACGATCGACCTGCGAGCGTGGTGCTCTTCAGCACCGTGGCCGTCGGCCAGGGGATGCCGATGCACGCGTCGGTGGCCGCCGCCAAGGGTGCCGTCGAGGGTCTGATGCGTTCGCTGGCGGCCGAGTGGGCTCCGAAGGTGCGAGTCAACGCGATCGCGCCGGCGCTCACCGACACGCCGCTCGCCGCGCGACTGCTGTCGTCGCCCGAGAAGCACGATGCCATGGCCGGCCGGTATCCGTTGAAGCGGATCGGCACGCCGGCAGACGCCGCGGCACTCGCCTGCTTTCTGCTTTCCGATGAAAGCGGCTGGATGACGGGGCAGGTGCTCGGCATGGACGGCGGGCTGTCGACGCTCAGGGTATAACCTGCGTGCCGCATTCTCGCGGTGCGAGCGGAGGCACGACGCCATGGCGACGAAGACAGACTCTTTTCCGGCTCCTGCGGAAAGGCCCGCGGCCCTCAAGGAGCGGCGTCAGTTGAAGATGGCCCGCTCCGCCCACGCCTATGTGCGGGGCAACACGAAGAACTTCTACGACTGGCTCGAGGGGAGCACCGGCGAGTCGGTTCCCGCCGGCCCGCCGATTTGGATCTGCGGCGACTGCCATGCCGGCAACATCGGGCCGATCGCGAGTGCCAAGGGCACGGTGGCCATTCAAATACGCGATCTCGATCAGACGGTGATCGGGAATCCGGCGCACGATCTGATCCGGCTTGGCCTCTCGATGGCCAGTGCCGCGCGAGGCTCCGATCTGCCGGGGGTGACGACGGCCCGGATCATGGAGCAGCTCGTCGAGGGCTATGAGCAGAGCTTCGGTGCCGCTGCTGATGTGGAGGAGGAATGGCCCACGGTGGTCCAGGCGGCGATGAAGGCGGCGCTCAAACGCAAGTGGAAGGATCTCGCCCGCGAGCGGATCGAAGACACGAGGCCCGCCATTCCGCTTGGCCGGACGTTCTGGCCGCTGTCAGCCGAGGAGCGGGAGTCGGTCGAGGCGATCTTCGCCACCGACGCCGGCCGTCGACTCGTCACGGCGTTGAAGTCGCGGGCCGATGACGCCGAAATCGAAGTCGTGGACGCCGCCTATTGGGTGAAGGGCTGCAGTTCGCTCGGCCTGCTTCGCTCCGCGGTGCTCGTTTCGGTGGGCGGCAAGAAGGGCGAACTCTGCCTGATCGACGTCAAGGAGGCCGTGCCGGCGTTGGCACCGCATAATCCCGAAGTCGAGATGCCGGCCGATCACGGCGAGCGGGTGGTGGCCGGGGCCTGGCACCTCTCACCCGCCCTTGGCGACCGGATGATGGCGGCGAAGGTCCTCGACCGCCCGGTGTTTGTGCGCGAGCTGCTGCCGCAGGATCTGAAGTTCGATGTCGCGGATCTCACCTGCGACGAAGCGATGCGGCTCTCGCGGTATCTGGCGATGGTGGTGGGCAAGGCGCACGCCCGGCAGATGGACGAGGCCACGCGGAAGCAGTGGCAGGAGGAACTCAGCGG
>JAGWWA010000096.1 GCA_018970605.1 Planctomycetota bacterium
GGCTCCCCAAAAGGCTTGGCTGAAAGTCGATGTCGAGAAACAGCATCCGGGCCGTGTTAAGGATCAGGGCGCCGTAGCCATTGCGGGTAACGACCGCCACGTGGTTGCCCGATTCGCTCCCGCCGGGAGCCTCAAAGGCTTGGACAACTTCTTCCCGGACAGGGCGATCAGTGTAGTCGTACCACTTGTCCGGGAGCTTTCCCGAAAGCAATCTGGCAGCCAATCGCTCCAGGCGCGTTGCCCCTTCTCGTTGAGCGGCCGCTTCGTTTTCTCCGAAGCCCCAAACTTGCAAGAGAAACTCCTGCCCTGACCGGTTGGGAAATCGCCCGGCAACCAGCTTCCAAACCGGAGGAATGTTCATTCCGCAGACTCCTGAGGTGAAAGGACTTGAGCGTCAGCCTTAAGGTTTGGCCCCCACCCGCCGACGCGGGCTGGTTACGGTCGCGCCGGGCAAGCCTCAGCTGCCGCGATGCCGAGTTGCAGGAACAGTGGTGGAACAGGTTCTTTGTCCGGTGGGCAGGTTTGTTTGAAAGGTCAAGCCTGCCAGACGCGAAGGATAGCCCGGTCAATGGCACCTCCGCACCGGTCTTCGGGCTGATGAGCGACTCGTGAGCCTCGGGAGGAGCGGCCCGGGCGTCCGGAGCGGGTTTCTCGAAACGCCCCGCACCCGCTTCGGTGGCGTTTTTCTGGCGTCTGCGCAGACCGCGTCCCAGTCGGCCGTTCCCGGGGCTTCGACGCCTCGCGTCCGACGCCGGTCAGAGGCTGTGGATGTCGATCACGGACAGCTCGTCTATCCGTCCCTGAAAGATTGCCCGGTCGTCATGGACCTGCACGAACTCTCCCCAGTCGGTCGGCGGGCCACGGGCGGGAGAGAGGGGCGGTGGTTCGAGTGGTTCGCCGAGGTGTGTCAGGATCTTCCGGATCGGCCCCGGATCGGTGATGAATGCGATCAGCCGGATGTCGCCGCCGCAGGTGGGGCACGCAAGTGGAAACTCCTCACCCACCCGGGCCATCAGCTTGGCCCAGGCAATCCGAGACGTGTCGTGCGAGCGGGGCTTGTGACTCGGATTTGCGTCGCAGCATCCTTCCGTGGCATGACCGTCGCCCCCATGCCCGCCGGTCACCGCCTCTTGGCGCTTTCCGACGTTCCCGATCGCCAGCGACGTGACGGCCCGCCTGAGCTTGTGGTTGGGTGCAAACACCCCGTGATACCTGTGCCGGTGCTTGCGCGGCGGCGGCACGAGATCGGCGAGCCGGTCGAGAAACTCAAAAGGCGAGAGGTCGACGACGCCATTGGCCCCCGGCCGCGTGGACTTGCGGCTGCGACTGGGTCCGACCCAGTTGGCCGCCTTATGTCTCGGTAGCACGTAGCGGATGCGAGCGATCTGGCCATCTGCACCGCGGCTCACGAAGAGTCGCTCGAGCGCAAAGGGCGGCCGGGCACAATACCGCAGCAGGTGCTCCAAGCTCTGAAAATAGCTCGGCACGTCGCGGTCGATGAGCGTGATCCGAACACTGGCATCGACTGAAAAACCGCTGTTCTCCCACGTGAGCATGTCGGCGGCGGCAGCGGTGTCGAGCAGGCGAGTGAGCCTGAACCAGCGGATCACGCGGCGGCGCATCCGCTCGGTGAGCGCGGCCAGATCGGCCTGGTTGATCGGTCGGGCCGGCAGGAACGCCGGCGGGGTGTCGCACCGCGCGCCGTCGGCAGGCGGCACGAAGACGCCTTCGGTTGCGCATACGTGCAGGTGCACGTGGTGGTTGAGCGCCGAGCCGAAGCGGTGCAGGAAGGACACGGCGCCGAGCCGTGGGCGAGCGGCTGCGGGGGCGCTGGCGTCACTCGTCACGCCTGCGACAGCGCCCAGCATTCGCTCGAGCCCCGGGAACGGCCGACTGGGAGTCGGTCTGCGCCGAGGCCAGAAAAACGCCGCCGCAGTGGGGTGCGGGGCGATCATGGCAACGGGCCCGAGCCGCCCGAAATGCCCGCTCTCGCTGCTTATGAGCAGGCCGTCAGCCGCGAGACCGTTGCGGAAGTGCCGTTGACCGGGCTATCCTTGACCACCGCCCGCGGTCTCGACGCCTATCCCTACGACCAGGTGGATAATGCCGGCGTGCCTCGGGCCGCCGCCGCTTGCACCGGCTCGCGGCCCGCCCGCCGAATGGGGCGAGCTCGTGCAAACGCACGAGGATCGGGCGATCTTTCAAGCATCTTCCGACGAGCTGCCCGTGATCGACATCCACAGCCTTTGAGCGGTGCCGGACGCGAGGCTCCAAATCGCCGGGAACGGCCGACTGGGATCCGGTCTGCGCCGAGGCGAGAAAAACGCCACAACAGAGGGGTGCGGGGAGCTAGCGGCAACGGGCCCGAGCCGCCCGAAATCACCGCTCTCGCTCCTTATGAGCAGTCCGTCAGCCCCGAGACCGTTGCAGAAGTGCGGTTGACCTGGCTATCCTTACGAGCGACGCGGCGGACGGCAGCCGGCCGTCGTTGACTCGGATCGTGAACGCCGGCGTGCGGCCCGCGGCGGTGGTCGGCGGCGTCCACCGGATCCGCTCTCCCGGCCGGATCACAGCGGGCGGGGCGAAGCCGACCTGGGCCGCCTGCGTGCCCACGAGCATCGTCGCCCAGCCGTTTCCGATCCACTTCTCGAGCCTGCCCGACTCGAGCGACAGCACCCGGAACGTCAGGGCCGCACCCTCCGGATCCCGGGCCTCGGATGCCGCCACGAGCATCGCATGGGTGATCACGAGCCGTCGTCCCGCGGCCGGGCCCGGGAGCGTCGCCGCAGGGGCGATCGTGGGAGCGTCGTTCACGGGCGTGATCCGAATCAGGCTCGACGTCGTCACGGAGTCGTAGCCGTCAAACACGGTCGTCCGCAGGGCCCGGGCCGCGGTGTTGTCGCGGGCCGTGGTGTAGCCGATCCGGCCGAGCGAGCGGAAGTAGGCGTTGACCGCGGCGGTCGGGCCCGTGAACGTCCGGGCCGTGCCGGTGCCGCCCACGACCACGCCCGCGTCGCTCGCGGCATCGATCGTGCCGTCGTCGACCGCGAGGGTGACGGTGAGCACCGGTGAATCGACGTCGGCAAAGGGCATGGCGATGGCGGACCACGACAGCGGTCCGCGCACGTCTTCCACCACCCTGAATCCGGCCGGGGCCTGCACGACCGGAAGATCGTTCACCGGCGTGATCAGGATCGTGCCGACGGCCGACGACTCGAGCGGCCCCTGGCGCGTCTGCTCGAGCACGGTGACGGTGAGCGTCACGGGCAGATTGTCATTGGCCTTCGGGCGGTAGGCGATCAAGCCCGACGGATTTGTGAAAAACCGATTGAGGGCGGCGAGCGTGCCGGAGAACGTGGCGGCTCGCGGGGTCCCTCCCACGGTAACCCCGGCGGCCGACGTGGCCTTGATCGCGCCGCGGGGCACGGCGAGCGTCACCGTCACCCGCTTCGTCGGGAGGGCGTCGGACGTGCCGAAGGGCGCCGCGGGGAACACGAGCGGGCCGCGGGTATCTTCGATGACCTGGAAACCGGCCGCCGGCAGCGTGATCGTCGGGGCTTCCTTGACGTTCGTGACGGTGAGCATGAAGTCCGCTTCGGGAGGGCCGTCGCTGCTGGCCGTCAGGTCGGTCACACCCACCGTCACCGAGACTGAAGGGTGCGTCTCGAAATCGAGGATCGTCCCCGCCCGGAGAAACAGTTCGCGGCCTGCGATCTCGAAGAGGGCCGCATCCCGGCCGCCGAGCACGAGCACGTTCGTGCCCTTCCCGTCGTCGACGACGATGATGTCCGCCACCTTGACACGCGATGCGGTGGACGTGTTCTCAGGCAGCGTCGCCGCGACGGGGGTGACGCTCACGGCCGTGGGGGCCTCGTTGATGAAGTCGCCCTGCGCTTCCCGGAGCCGCGCCGTGACGACCCGCTCCAGCTCGTCGGGGTCCGTGATCCGATAAAGCCCTTCGCTCAAGCCGGCGAAACCCGTGCGGAACAGGGTGAAGGCCTGCTGCTTGAGTTCGTGGATGGTGGCCAAGAGGTCCGCGGGGCTCGCTCCGGTGCGGAAGGCCTCGGACCGGAGGGCGTCCAGCCGAGTCGCGACCTCGCGGCTGGCCCGCGACACGAGTTCACCGACCTTCGCCACCAGCGCGGTCGTCTTCGGGTCACCCTGCGGATTCATCTTCCGCCAGACTTCATTGAGGGCGTCGTCGAGATACGCTTCGACGCTCATGGTCTCCGGCTTCTCCAGGAGCAAGGGGAGCGTGCCCGCGAGCATGTTCAATTCCGCGGCCAGGGTGCCGGGGACGAGATCGGGCAACAGGTTCTGGGTCGCGCCGGTGACCAGATCACCCATCAGATGCAACCGGATATGCGCGAAATAGGTGGCCAGAGCGTCGCGAGTGGCCGGATCGTCGAACGACGTCGCCGCCTGGAGGACTGCGAGCGGATCCCGTCCCATGTAATCGAACTGCCCCAGGCCGAAGGCCTGCCGCAGAAACGCGTCCACCCTGTCGGACGCGATCCCGGATCGGCCGGCCAGGCTGGCGATCGTGGTCAATGGGGTGACCATCGCCCCGAGCGGCGCGACCAGCGGCAAGGCCAGCGGCCTGTTCATCGTGGTGTCGATTCCGCCGAACACCACCAGCCGCCCTTCGGAGTCGTCGATCCTGCCGTTGCGGTTGCTGTCGAAGGTCCGAAGATCGACGTTCAGCGAGTAGCGGCCGTCCGCATCCGTCACCGCGACCGGTTCCAGGGAATCGATGCGGCCGTTGAAGTTGGCGTCGAAGAAGACGGTCGAACCCTGGAGGTGCCCGTTGGAGGCGGTGCCGCTGCCGTAGCGGCCACCGATCCCGAACTTGAAAAGCGGAATCTCGGCCAGGCGCCGCTCCCAAACGGTCTTCCAGATCGAGTAGAAGCCCAGGTCGACGCCGATCTGAACCCGCGACTTGACGTAGGCGATCAGCTCGCCGGAGAGCTCGAACAGGCTCAAGGGATTGGAGATCCGGTCGGTGATCTCCCGGCCGCGGATTTTGCCGTCGGAGGTACCGGCGATCTCCCCTTCGTCGAGCAGATCGAGGCTTGCCGCGGCCTCGAGGCCGCCGGTGATGTCGGCCCGCACGACCCGGGCCGAATACCCGAGGCCCGCCCCCATGCTCGCGTCCATGGTGAACTCGGGGATGTCCTTGCCGTTTTTGTCGAGGTCGGCGACGTAGAACCCGTTGAACACCTTCCAGGAACTCGCGGCGGCGAAATCATCGCGACGCCACTGGCTCAGGCCGTAGGTGTCGAAGCCGAATCCCAGATGGGCCTCGACCTCGTAGCCCCCCTCGATCACGCCCTCGATGCCGCCGTAGATTGGGAAGGTCTTGTCGATCTCGGACGACATGCCCATGCCGGGCATCCGCCATTCGAACAGGCTCACATCCTGGCCGAACAGGAGCTTGATCGCGTTGGCCGGCTCCTCGATCAGCGGGATCGTGATTCCCAGCTCGTCGAGCTGTTCCATGACCTTCGCGAAGGCATTCTTGGACTTGCCATTCTTGTCCTTGCCCCCCTTGTCGGCCTGCTCCTTGGTGTCGTCCTCGAGGCTCTCGGCGTCTTCGTCCACCTCCTCCTCGGCCGGGTCGGCTTCGTCGTCGCCCGCGTTCCAGGCGGCGAGTTCGTAGCTGCCAAAGCTGACGTAGAAACCCTCCTCGTCGCTGAGCCGCTCGAGGTCGCGGACGAGGTCCATCACCCCCTTGAGCATGTCGAGAAACTCGACCGTGTCCTCGACGCTCTGCGCGAGTGTCCGGCCCTTGTCCTTGTCGATGGTGGCGTAGAAGCCGGCGAACCACCGGGACAGGTCGATGGTCGACGTCTGGCCGTCCTCATCGACGTCGAAGGTACTTTCCAGTCCAACGGTCGCGAAGATCTTCGTGTCTTTGTAGAGGGCGTCGACGAGCGGGTAGAGCGGCTTGAGGATGTCGTCGAGTCCGTCTACGATCGGGCTGAGCATGTCGGTGATGTAGCTGCCCAGATCGAGCCGGATGTCGTCGAAGTAGAAGGTCGTCGCGCTCGATGGCTCGTCGGCCTGCTCCTGATTGGAGTAGTCGAACAGCGGCAGCAGGGCCGAGAGCTCGAACTTGAAGGAGGGGATCGCCGCCGACCCGTTCACGCTCGTGGTCACGCCGAACGACATCGCCGCGTTGCCGCTGAAGGAATACTGGAACACCTCCTCGAGGTCGAGGCTGCTGCTCGTCAGCTCCGTATAGGTCAGCCTGCCATCCTCGCCGGCACCGCCGTTGACGAACAGCTCGAAGCTCACGTCGAGTTCGGTGCTCGCCGGCTCGTCGCCGATCTGGACGTTCTCATTGACGCTGGGCTGGTTGACGGCGTCGAGCTGCATGAAGCCCAGGCCGCCGGTCAGGCGGAAGTCGTCGGAGAGTCCGGCGTTGAAGTTCGCCGTCACGAAGGTCTTGTCGTCTGCCGTGTTGAGATAAATGTCGCCGCTGCGGGGAAACACGAGTTCAAGCCCGGCGTCGTAGCGGAAGGAGGCGTCGAAACTCCCCTCCGTCTGGAAGCCCAGGCCCGGCAGGCCGAAGTCGGCCGCCAGCGGCACGCTGAAAACCGTGTAGGCGTCGGAAAAGCCGAACCGCACCACCACGGCCGGATTGGTGGTCGAGGTGTCCTTCATCGACAGGTTCACCGAGATCGCGTTCTCCGACACGCCGAGCGCCGAGGCGATGTCGCGGGCGATCAGCCGGCTCAGCCGCGCGGGCGTGGGCGTGCCGACCGAGCGGATGCTGTTGGTGAGATCATTGATGAACTTCCGCAGCCCCTTCCCGGTCTTGCCCGTGAGGCTGCCCACCATCGGCAGGGACAGGCTGTCGATGCCTTCCTGGAGGCTCGTGAGCGACGACTGCATCGAGGTGGCGGTGGTGTCGGCCAGCTCATAGTCGAGCACGTCCACGCTCTGGACGAAGTTCGTGAAATGGTTCGAGTCGCCCGAGTGGCTGGCGGTGTTGTAGTCGGTGTCGGAGCTCGTGAACGTGTAGGACAGCTGCGCCGCATGGATGCCGGTCTTCGCCGTGCTGCCGCTGCCGTCCTCGATCTTGTAGTCGTCGAAGGCCCGCACGCTGATCTGCTGCGGGGTGAACCAGTTGTCGCGAGTGAAGGTCACCGTGGTGCTGAAGGACGTGCTCGACGTGCCGAGCTGGCGGCTCGAGCCGCTCGAGACCTTTTCCGTGATCGTCACGGTCACGGTGCTCTTTGGCTCGCTCGTCAGGGCGAGCTGGTAGGTGGCCGACGAGCCCGACTCCTTGACGAACACCCGCTGGCCCGAGGTCATCACGAGGATGCCGGCGACATCGTTGTTGACGAGCTTGACCGTGGCGCTCGTCCGGGAGCTGTCGGAGGCGACGGTGTAGCCGTCGCCGCTGGCAAGGGCGACCGTGATCGACTTGCTCGTGCTGTCGGCCAGGAAGTCGTCGATCGGCACCACGAGCACGTCGCTCTGCGACCGGCCCGGCGGGATTCGCACCGTGCCGCTGACCGACGTCGGTGTCTGGGCGATCTTCCCGAGGCGACCGCCGACGCTCGTGCCGTAGGGCAGGCTCGAATCGAGATCGACGGCCGTGACCGTGTAGTTGACCACGAGCCCCTTGGAGCCGACGGAACTGGCGGCGGCGTCGGAGAGCCGGATGCGGAACCGTCCGGGCTTGCCCTCCTCGGCCCCGTCGCTGACGCGCTCGAGCGTCGCCGTCGGCAGGTCGTTGTCGGTGATCACGATCGAGACCGTATCGACCGAGAGGGCGTGGAACCGGGCGTCGGCGCTCGTGGTGGTGAACGTGAGGCTGCTCGCGCTGATGTCTTCGACCGCGTTGTCGTCGATCGCGTAGAGGCCCACCGTCTGCAGGGTGGACCAGTTCGCCGGTGTGAAGACGAGCGTCTCGCTGCGGCCGACGCTGCGGTCGTTGATCGTGAACTGTCGGTCGCTCGGCGAGAGCGTGACCACCACGTTGGCCGTGGGCTCGGCGGTCAGGCTCAGGTTGATGAACCCGTTGCCGGCCTTGGTGATGCTGCTCTGCTGCAGCTCCACCTTCACGCCCGAGGTGTCATTGTCGGTAACGCTCAGCTTCTGGATTCCCGCGGCACGGATCGCATAAAAAGAATCGCTGCTGGTGGTGCGGGAATGAACCTCGACGTTCTGGCTGCCGTCCACGAGGCGGTCGTCCATCGGCACGATGCGGAAGGCCTGCGGGACCTTCCAGTTTTCCGGGCTGAAGGTCAGCGCGATCCGGGCGGAGGGATCCTCGGGGCTGCTTGCAGGAATCTGCAGGCGGGCCTCGCTGGTATCGCTCGTTTCGAAGTACACGGTCACCGAGTCGTCAGGCTGGCTCGTGAGCCGGACATACCGCGTGAGGCTCGTACCCTGCTCCGCGAGATTCACGCGGCTCGAACCGTCGACGGCCTGCGTTCCCGCCTGGTCCGCAAAGAGCGTGATCCCGGCCGTGTCATCGTCGGTGATCGTGAGTGTGGCGCTCGTCGGCAGGTCCACACGGCTGGTGAGGCCCGTGAGGGGCGAGGTGGACGACGTCAGGTCGAGGCCGAGCGTGACCATTTCGACACGCACCGGCACCGAGGCGACAGCCTGGCCGCTCGTGAGCGTGAGGCTGTTCACGAGCACGAGCGTCGCCGTATCCCCCGTGGAATCGTTCCGATAGACGAGCTTGGTGCCGGCCGCGAGTGCGACACTCGAGCGGTTGGTGCTCCCGAGCGAAAGCGCGGCGCGGTAGCGGCTTGAGCCCGCTGCGGAATCGGCGGCGAGCGGGGCGGTGAGCGTCATCGTCACGCTGCGATCGAGCACCTGATAGAGGTCGTTCTGGACGCTCGCGACCAGATCGACGACCGACGCTGCCAAGCTGGTCTGGGTGGCCTCGTCCACCCAAGCGAGCGTGCCGGTGACGGCGCCTTTGCGATCGCGGCGGAGCGTCACGCTCTCGGCGACGGTAAACCGCGCGGCCGTCGATCCCTTGCTGCCGGTCACGTCGACGCTGCGGCCGAAGGCGAGCACCGTGCCTGCGGCCATGGTCACGGCCTCGCGATCGGTCGTGCCCAGGGCGAGTTCGATCTGTTTCCTGCCGTCGGTTGCATCTTTCTGGCCTTTGACGACGAGCTCAACGCCGCGGGCGGCGAGCATCCGGACGACGAGCGATTCGTCGTCCTCGTCGATCGAGTCATCGAGGCCCCGCACGGTGACGGACGCCGAGGTGCTACCCGCGGCGATCACGAGATGGATGCCGTCGACCCGGCTGAAGGCGTCGGCGGGAATCGTCTCGGTGACGGTGTCGGCGCCGTTGTTCCGTGGCCGCTCCCACTGGAGGGCGACGGCCGGGGAGGTCGCGTTGAACGACTTGTAATCGAGCGTGATCGCGACGAAGTCGCCGCGCGACAGCTGCAGTGTTTCGGTGCTCCACGTGGCCTGCGTGTCGAACCACTGGTCGATGACGGTCGTGCCGTCGAGCGCGAGCCTCACGCCCCCGCGGACCGGCACGGTGAAGGTGTAGCTGCCGGTTTCCGGGATCGCCACGTAACCCGACCAGGTGGTCGTGAAGCCGCCGCCTGCGGCGGGGAAGGTGGAGGCGGTCTCGTTGATGCCGTCGGCGTCGACGCTGGCCGTCTCGGCGTTCGTGGTGCCGCTGCTTCTGATCTCGAGGTAGTTGATTCGGGTGGCCTTGTTCGCCGCCGAGCCTTGGTCGAGTGTCAGCCGGCCGTCGCTGACCGTGATGGTCGCCGTCGTTCGAGCGAACTCGTTGGCCGACAGGAACCGGGAGCTGAAAAACGAGACGCCCTCGACGTTGAGCGTGTGGGTGCTTGAGAAGCCTGCGTCGCCCACGGAGGCTGAGACTTCATATACGCCATTGGGCAGGGATATCTCCCAGGTGGCTCCTTCCCGAAATTGCACGAGTGTGTCGACGCTCTGATCGGCACTGACGCCGCGATCGCGCCCGAGGTCGGTGTGGTCGCTCGACCAGCCATACGTCCGGCTATTGCCGCGATCGCCGTAGACGCTGCCGCTGTCCGCCAGGTACCCGCTCGGCGTTTCGGCCCCCTGTTTCTGGAAGTTGATCTTCAGGTCCGTAGCCTC
>JAGWWA010000097.1 GCA_018970605.1 Planctomycetota bacterium
GTGTCGAGCCCGGTGTCGAGCCGATCGCCTCCTGATCCACGAGGATCACCTTGTCGATCGCGTCGAGGCCCTTGAGGGCAGCGTACTGCCCCGGCTGCTCGCGGGCCGCGTGCAGCCGCCGGGCGAGCGCCCGCCAGAGCACTTCCAGCACGAGCGACGTTTTTCCACTGCCGCTCGGGCCGGTCACCGCGGCGAGCACCCCCAGCGGAAACCGCACGTCGATTCCCTTGAGCGTGCGATGGCGGACGCCGCGGAGATCAAGCCAGCCGCTCGGCTCACGACGGCCGTGCTCGGCCTTCCGTGCCAGCACCGCATCACAGGCCCGCCGCTTCGTGAGATACGGCCCCGTCACGCTCTCCTTGATGGCCGGGAGTTTCGCGGGAGCGGCGTGGGCCACGATTCGGCCTCCTTCGCGGCCACTGCCAGGACCAAAGTCGAGCGCATGGTCGGCCGTCGCCACCACGTCGCGGTCGTGCTCCACCACCACCACCGTGTTGCCAAGGTCGCGGAGTTTTCCGAGCGCCGTGATCAGCCGGTGCGTGTCGCGTGGATGCAGGCCGATCGTCGGCTCGTCGAGCACGTAGAGCACGCCCGTGAGGCCGCTGCCCACCTGGGCCGCCAGCCGGATCCGCTGGAGTTCGCCGCCCGAAAGGCTGCCGGCCGGCCGCGCCATGTCGAGATACTCGAGGCCCACGTCCACGAGGAACGACACGCGGGCGTTGAGTTCGCGGAGCAGGTCGCCGGCGATCTTCCGATCGGCGTCATCGAGCTTCACCGCGGCGAGTTCCTGCTGGAGCCGACCAAGCGGCATCCGGCCCCAGACGTCGAGCGTGCGTCCCCAGAGCGTGACGGCGCTGGCCACGTCGGCCAGCCGGCTGCCGCCGCATTCGCTGCACGGCACCTCGTCCATCACGGCGTCTACCTTGCTGCGGAGGGCGACGACGAGCCGGGCGGCCTCCTCGCAGGCATGTTCGAGGCCTTTGAACTGGAAGGAGAACCAGGGAGTGGAGGCGGGCGGGACAGGCCGGGATGCTGCGCGGGGTTTGGTGGCAGATGCAGACAAGGCTGTGGCGTGGGATGACGCCGAATCCCTCGCTGGCGCTCGGGGCTTTTTGGTTGTGGAGGCGGTGGGCAGTGGCACGTCGATCCACTTCTCGCCGGTACCCTCGAACAGCACCCGCTGCTGAATGCCCGAGAGATCGCCCAGTGGCACATCGAGCGGGAGGCCCGTGGCGGCACCGAGGGCCTCGAGCATCGCCCGGCCGATCCGTTTTCCTGCGGGGCCGTCGAGCATCGGCCAGAGGTCGAGGGCGCCTTCGCGGAGCGTCTTCGTCGGGTCGCGGACGAGCGCCGAGCGGTCGATACCCGTTCGCGTGCCGAGGCCGTCGCAGCTCGGGCACCAGCCGATCGGACTATTAAAGGAGAACTGCCGGGGCTCCAGCGGCTTGAAGCCGCGGCCGCAGTCGGGGCAGGCGAGCCGGCGGCTGAGCACCTCCACCGGCCAGTCGGGCTCGTCGAGCGGCTTGCCGTCGTGGCCGTCGATCGCGAGGGCCACGAGCAGCGTGCCGCCCCCCGCATCAAACGCCGCCTCCACGCTCTGGGCCAGCCGGCTACGACTCGCCGGGTCGGCCGTGACGCGGTCGATCACGATCTCCAGCCGGCTCTTTCGCTTGCGGTCGAGCGCAGGCTTTTCATCGAGCCGCACGGTACGGCCGTCGATCCGGATGCGGACGTGCCCGGCCGCCTGGAGCGAGGCGAAGAGCGACTCGGGCGACTGCCCCACCTTGAGCTCGATCGGGGCGAGGATCAGGAGTTTGGTGCCCGTGGGATGCGAGAGGATCTTCTCGACTGTCTGATCGACACTCTGAGCCCCTACAGCCGTGCCACAGTCAGGGCAGTGCATGCGGCCGAGCCGGGCGGCGAGTACGCGAAAGTGGTCGTACATCTCGGTGAGCGTGCCGACCGTCGATCGCGGCGTGCTGCCGGTGCTCCGCTGCTCGATCGCCACCGCCGGCGAGAGCCCCTCGATCTTCTCGAAGAGTGGCTTCGGCACCTGCCCGACAAACTGCCGGGCGTAGGGCGACAGGCTCTCGACGTAGCGTCGCTGCCCTTCGGCGTAGAGCGTGTCGAAGGCGAGCGACGTCTTGCCGCTGCCGCTCGGCCCGCAGCAGACGGTGAGCTGCCCGCGGGGTATGTCGGCATCCACCTGCTTGAGGTTGTGGAGGGCCGCACCGCGGACCGTGATCGACGGCGGGCCCGGATCGCGAGACGTCTTCTGAACCGTGTCGAGCATCGCCGCCACCGCGGCCGCCGGGTCTTCCACCTTCTTCCGGCGGACGGCGGACTTTCGTGCGGGCTTCGATGCTTTGGACGCCGCCGCCAGGATCGGCACGAGGGCCTGGCCCGTGTGCGAGCCCTTGGCCTTGGCGATTTTCTCGGGCGGGCCCTCCGCCACGATCCGGCCGCCGCCGCCGCCGCCTTCGGGTCCGAGGTCGATCACCCAGTCGGCCCGCTTCACGACGTCGAGGTTGTGCTCCACCACGAGCACCGTGTTGCCCGCCTCCACGAGCCGCTCGAGCACCGTGAGCAGCTGCCGGACGTCGGCCATGTGGAGGCCCGTCGTCGGCTCATCGAGCACGTAGAGCGTTTTTCCGGTCGAGCGTTTCGCCAACTCACGCGACAGTTTCACCCGCTGTGCCTCGCCGCCCGAGAGCGTGGGCGACGGCTGACCAAGGTGCAGATAGTCGAGCCCCACGTCGCAGAGCGTCTGGAGCTTCCGGGCGATGTCGGGGGCATCTTGAAAGAGTTCCAGCGCCTCGCCGATCTCCATGTTCAGAAGATCCGCGACGCTCTTGCCCTTCCAGCGAACCTCCAATGTGTCTTTCGCGAACCGGGACCCGCCGCAGACGTCGCACGTCACCCACACGTCCGCCAGAAAATCCATGTCGAGGCGGACCGAGCCGTTGCCCTCGCAGGATTCGCAGCGGCCACCCGACACGTTGAAACTGAAGCGGCCCGCCTTCCAGCCTCGCTTCTTGGCCTCGGGGAGCATCGTGAAGAGGTTGCGGATGTCGTCCCAGACCTTCACGTAGGTCGCCGGATTGCTCCGCGGCGTGCGGCCGATCGGCGACTGGTCGATCACGATCACCTTGTCGAGCGCGTCGGCGCCCGTGATCGCGTCGAAGTCGCCGGGCGACGCCACCTCACTGCCGAGGAGCCGCCGAAGCTCCGGCTCCAGCACGTCGCCCACAAGCGAACTCTTGCCACTTCCCGACACGCCGGTCACGCAGACTAGGAGCCCCAGCGGGATGTCGACGTCGATCCCCTTGAGGTTGTTGTGCCGCACGCCTTCGAGCCGTAGCGTCTTGCCACTGGGCTTGCGCCGTTCAGCCGGCAGGTGGATCGCATCGCGGCCGGCGAGAAAGGCGCCGGTGACGCTCCGCTCACTGTTGGCAACGTCGTCGGGTGTGCCCGCCGCCACGACTTCGCCGCCCCGCTTGCCGGGCCCGGGCCCGAAATCGACCACCCAGTCGGCCGCCCGGATCGTGTCTTCATCGTGCTCGACCACGATGACCGTGTTGCCCTTGTCGCGGAGCGCCTCGAGCGCCCCGAGCAGCTTCACGTTGTCGCGGGGGTGCAGGCCGATCGACGGCTCGTCGAGCACGTAGAGCACGCCCGAGAGCCCCGAGCCGATCTGGGCTGCGAGTCGGATCCGCTGGCTCTCGCCGCCGGACAGCGTGGGAGCCTTGCGGTCGAGCGCGAGATAGCCGAGGCCGACCTGATCAAGAAAGGAGAGCCGGCTGGAGATCTCCTTCATGAGTTCGACGGCGATCAGCTTCTGCGTGGTGTCGAGGACGAGCGCCGAAAGAAACTCGCGGGCGTCGGCGATCGGTAGGGCACACAGTGCGTCGAGCGAAAGCTGGGCCGGATGGCCGTCGGGATCCTTCTTCGTCGCGGCGAGCCAGGCCTTCGACGCCGTCGTGATCCGCACGGCGCGGGCCTGTGGCGAGAGCCGCCGGCCCTGGCAGTCGTGGCAGGGCGTCACGCTCATCAGCTTCTCGAGCATCCGGCGGATGATCCCGCTCTTGGCCGTTCGCCAGCGGTTGGCGAGCAGACCGCAGAGCCCCTCGAACTTCGTTTTCGCGCCGCGCTCCGCCCGGCCCCGCTTCCACGAGACGTTGATTTCCTCGAGGCCCGTGCCGCTCAGCCAGAGTTTTTTCTGGGTCGAAGTGAGCTTGTTCCAGGGCGTGTCGAGGAGCGTGCCGGGGTCGAGTTTTTTCTTGGCCTCCACGTGGGCTGCCACGCTGTTCAAGAGCCGCCGCAGCCACCGCGGCATGTCGCGAAACGTGCCCAGCACGCCGATCGCCCCCTTGCGGAGCGTTTTGTCGGGTTCGGTGACGAGCTTGGCGGGGTCGATGCCGTAGATGTCGCCGAGGCCTTCACAGGTCGGGCAGGCTCCCTGGGGACTGTTGAAACTGAAGAGCTGCGGCTCGGGGGTCGAGTAACTCACGCCGCAGGCGGTGCAGGCGTATTTGCTGGAGAGAACGAGATCGGAAAATGGGGACGGGAGCGATTTTTGCGAAGCACCCCGACCAGCGCTGCCGGTCGGGACCGTGCCGCCTTCGGAGGCCGGAAAATCGCTCCCGTCCCCATTTTCACTCGCCACGATGACCTGGCCGCCGGAGGTTTTGAGGGCGAGTTCCACCGCCTCCGCGATCCGGCTCCGCGTGGCATCGCCGGGCACGAGCCGATCGACCACCACATCGATCGTGTGCTTGAGCTGCTTTTCGAGCGGCGGCGGATCCTCGACGCGGCAGACGGTGCCATCGACGCGGGCCCGTGTGAAGCCCTGGCGGACGAGGTCGATGAAGAGGTCGCGGTGCTCGCCCTTGCCGTCGCGGACGAGCGGCGCAAGCAGCATCACCCGCTTGCCACCGCGAGCCGCGATGATCCGCTCCACGATCTGATCCCGTGGCTGCGCCTCGAGCACGGCATCGCACTCGGGGCAGTGAGCCGTGCCGACCCGCGCGTAGAGCACGCGGAGGAAGTCGTGGATCTCCGTCATCGTGGCGACGGTGGATCGGGGGTTGGTGCCCGCCGACTTCTGCGCGATCGAGATCGACGGGGAAAGCCCGGTCACGCTATCGACATCGGGCCTCGGCAGCTGGCCGAGGAACTGCCGCGCGAACGTGGAGAGGCTTTCGACGTAGCGTCGCTGCCCTTCCGCGTAGAGCGTGTCGAAGGCGAGGCTCGATTTGCCAGAGCCGCTGACGCCCGACAGACAGACGAGCCGGCCGCGAGGCAGGCCGACCGTGACGTCGCGGAGGTTGTGTTCGCGGGCACCGCGGACGACGATCGGCGGGACGTGCATGGGCTGCTGGCGGCGCGTGGCTTGGGCGGGATGGGCCGCGGTATTGTAGCGCTGGACAGCCCCCGCCGAGTGCCGTACGATCGGGTTTCCCGCGGGAAAAACGGCCGGACGGCCGTCCCCGGCCCGGGGCGGTAGCTCAACTGGGAGAGCGCGGCGTTCGCAATGCCGAGGTTGGGAGTTCGATCCTCCTCCGCTCCATTACACGGCTGCACCGCCATCCATGGCCGGTGCAGCCTTTTAAGGGGCAGTCGGCCCTCCGGGCCTTGCCGCCAATACACGGCCGAAATGCCATCCATGGCCATTTCGGCCTTGAGGCTCTCACGCGGCCTTCCGGGCCTTGGCTGTTTGCACGGCTGCACCGCCTTCCATGGCCGGTGCAGCCTCGAGAGTTCGTCGGCCCTCCGGGTCTTGGCTGCGATTTTGCGCCCATCCAGGAAGCCCCGAGCGCGAGCGAGGGGATTGGCTCTGCGGCGGTTCCAACGTGAATCCCCTCGCTGCCGCTCGGGGCTTTCTGTCGGCGGTTGCCTGCGATGCGGCGTTGCCGACGGCATAATCTGGGCATGGCCACGGATTCGACGGTGATGCCTCAGCCGATGCGCGATCCCTCCACGGAGCTCATGCTCCGCGTGCGCGACGGCGACGCCGAAGCCTTCGCCGATCTCGTCGTCGCCTGGCAGGATCGGCTCGTCACCCTCTTCCTGCACCACACCGGCGACCACTCCACCGCCGAGGATCTCGCGCAGGAGGTTTTTCTGCGGGTCTATCGCGCCCGCGCCACGTACCAGCCCACCGCGAAGTTCACCACCTGGATCCACACGATCGCCAACAACGTGGCCAGCGACCTTCGCCAGCGTGCGTATCGCCGACTCGAGCGGGGTGTGCCCGCCACCACGTCGGCCTCGTCGTCTGCGATCGGCCTCGACCAGATCGCCGTCGCCGCCAGCGGCTTCCTGCCGACGCGGCGCGCCGACCGGACGGAGCTGCAGGCGGTGGTTCGCGAGGCGGTCGCCGCGCTCAACGAGCGGCAGCGGATGGCGGTGCTGCTGGCGAAGTTCGAACAGTGCTCCTACGAGGAGATCGCCACCGCGATGGGGCTCACCGTGCCGGCGGTGAAGTCACTCCTGTTTCGGGCCCGCGACCAGCTCCGCGCCGCGCTCGAACCGTATCTGCAGGGAGACCTGTCATGAGCGACGGTCATGCCGCAGGCCCGAGTCCACATGGCCCTTCCGGCGACGCCTCGCCAGGCGGCGTGCCGGCGAGCGATCTCGGGGAGATCTGGGGCGCGCTTGATTCCCTGCCGCGGGCGAGCGCTTCGATCGACATGGCCGCCACGACCATCGACATGGCCGCTGTCGCGACGGGCCGGTCGGCACCCCGGGCCAGCCTCCGCATGGGCCACGGCCGGCCGAGGTCGTGGCGGAACTGGATTCTTCCCGCGGTCGCCGTGGCGGGAAGCCTCATCGCGGGGATCGTGATCGGCCGCGTCACCGTGCCCGACCCCGATCTCCGCATCCTCGAATCCCTGCCACTCGTCCGCCATCTGCCGCTCCTCCAGGAGGCTGGGAGCGTGAAGTTCCTGCAAGCCCTCGCCGCCCGCCGCAATCAGCAACCGCTCCGCATGCCGCCCGAGATGCTGCGGGACGAGGGGCAGGAGTTCGATGACGCCGTCGCCGATCTGGAGGACGATCATGCCTGGGGGACCGTGGCGCGGCCGCTGATCGATGAGCGGCGCATGACGATTGCCATGATGACCGTCGATGAGCGGGACGCGATCGAGCGGTCGGCCGCCGAGTTTCAGGACATGACCGCGACGGAGCGACGCGACCTCGCCACGGTGGCGTCGGCGCTGGCCGATCCGAAGCGGGACGAACTTCGAGCCGCCGCCCGGTTATGGCACTTGATCATCGCAGCGAGTGATCCACCCGATCGGAGGAACATCGTGCAACTCGATTCCGAGAGCAGGCTCGAATGGCTCGAACGGCGATCGCGGTTTCGCGAATGGATGGGCGAGCGTCGCGGCCCGCCATCAGGAATCGAGGGTGGTCCCGTGCCACCGCGTGTGCCAGGGCCAGGAGGGAGCCCGGGCGATGGTCGTCCACGGTGGCAGGGACCGCGGGGCGACAGCCGGAGCCGCGGAGAGCCGGGTCCACGGTTTGAGGACGGCCCGCGGAGCGATCGCGTCGGTCCACGGCCTGCCGGGCAGCCTCCGGAGCCTTCGCGAGAGCAGGGATCAGCGGCGGCTGAGGAGAACTGACGGTTTTCCGCGTCCCGGTCAGCGGCGTTGTTCGTACTCGATACGAAACAGGTCCAGCAGGTACAGATCCATCCGATCCTTCATCCGATTGCTCGCCTTCTTGCTGGCGATGATGTCGCGGATGTTGGCCACGGGAAAGATTCCCTCGGTGACTGCTCGACGCTTTGCCTCGGAGAAACTCTCGATTCCGTCGGGCGCAAAGATGATGTCGAGGTCAAATGGACCGTCGGTCAACTGGATGAAGTCTTTCCCTGCGATGATGTCGCGTTCGACCGCTTCGTCGATCGCGAAGCCGAGTTGGCGAACGGCGGCGACGATGCGTCGGCCATTGTCTGTGTTCTTTGCGGGAAACACATCGACGTCCTGTGTCGTGCCCGGAAAACCCAAGAGGATCGCGCCGCCCTTTCCGATGAAAAGGTAATCAACCCCGGCGTCAGCGAACGCCGCGGCCACTTCTTGCGCCTGCAACGGATTGAACTGCGAGCGATCGTTCATTCCGGGGGGGCGGGCTGATAGCCGAGGTAGGCGGGCAGGTTCGCGGCACACCACTCGCGGTAGGCGCGGGTACTGGCAAAAACCCGTGAGGTTGGCGTATCGAGCCCAGGCCTCGAGACACGGCAGAAGCCGTATTTCATGCGGGTCTCAACCGAACGCGCCAGTTGGCGCCGGCACTGCTCTCGGAACCGCAGATCGGCAGCGTCGTCCGGGGTCGGTGAGCGAGAGGGGAGCATGGTCATGGCCCTGCTAGGATAAACGATCAACCATCAATCCTCCTCAGGCGGGTTCTCCAAGAGCCTTACGCGGACGTGTGGAGAAGCCCCGCGGCCTGACGGTCGATTGGCTTTGACGCACCACGTCTCTCGATCGCGAGGATCATGAGCGATCCCGATCACCCGCTGATCGCTTCCGCGAGAAACTCGAGCAGCGCCCGATTGAAGATCTCCGGGGCCTCCAGCGGCACGAGGTGCCCGGCCGCCGGCACGATGAGGAGCTTGGCATTCGGGATCAGTTCCTCGGCAGTCTCCAGGCAAGCAGGGGGCGTGATCTGATCCTCGGCGCCCGCGACGAGCAGCGTGGGGGCTCGAACGTGCCGCATCGCCTCGGTCATGTCGGGCCGGTCGCCAAGCGCCGCCAGCGCCCCCTGGATCGTGGGCACCCGCTGCCGTTCGATCATCATCCGAAGGAGCGCGTCGTTCTCCGCCCGCCGGGCGATCGCCGCGGCATCGGCATCGCTGCGGACCGCCGCCAGCAACCTCGGGATCATCGCGTCAGCCAGGATCGACTGTCCGAGGCGACCCACCTTGCCGGCCAGCTCCACGCGGTTCGTTCGGGCTTCCGGCGTGTCGGCCTCGAGCCGCGTGTCCACGAGCACCAGCGCCGCCACCCGGTCGGCGTGCCGTGCCGCCACGTGCTGGGCCACGTAGCCTCCCATCGAGATGCCGCAGATCACGGCTGGCCGCTCTACGTGAAGCGCGTCGAGCACTGCGGCCACGTCGTCGGCAAACCCGGCGATGCTGTCGGGCACCGAGCCGCTGCCGCCGAAGCCCCGAAGGTCGGGCACGATCAGCCGCACCGACTCCGCCAGCGGCGCCTGGCGCTCCCACATTCCATGGTCGAGCGGGAAGGCATGGAGCAGGACGACGGGCAGGCCGCTGCCCGAGGAGTGGATCGTCAGGCGGGTGTCGCGGACTGCGAGATGGTGGGTGTGCATGGGAATGGAGCAGGTTTTCAGCCTGCGGCTACGGTGCTCCTGTGCGACGTGCCTCGCGAAAGCGTTCGAGGTTGCGGCGGATCGTGACGTTGTGCGGCTCCTCACGGACCGCGAGGAGCTGCGTCCGCTCCGCGCCGGCCGCGTCGCCCGACGCAGCCCGGCAGTGGGCGAGCGTGTCGAGGTAGCTCGGGCTGTCGAAGGAGAGTTCCAGCGACCGCTTCGAATACCGCAGCGCCTTGCCGATGTCGCCCTCCGTGTTGGCGACGAGCCAGGCGTATTCGTTGTAGCCGGTGGCATCGTCGGGCACGGCCTGGATCTCCTCGTCGATCTGTTCGAGCGCCTGCCTCACCCGCGCGCTGGCGTCGGCCCGCTGGGCGGCGTCGTCATCACCGAGCCGGTACCAGGCGATCAGGGAGTCGACGTCCTTGGGATAGGCGGCGAGCGACTCCTCGAGGCGGCTGCGATGGGCCGCCGTGTCGCCGTGGCTGGCCGCGTCGCAGGCG
>JAGWWA010000164.1 GCA_018970605.1 Planctomycetota bacterium
CCGCCGCCGGGTTGTAGATCCCGGCATCGAACAGGCCCGTGGCGAGGAAGTCGCCGGCATCGAGGATGTCCACCATGCCGTCCTCGTTGAAGTCGCCTTCGATCCACGTAGCAGGCGGGCCCTCGTCAAACTTCCCTCCGCCCAGCAGGTTGGCCACGTCGAGTATGTCCACCTTGCAGTCGAGATTGCTGTCCCCCGGGGCGGCGAAGGCGAACGTCACCGATCCATCCCCGTGATCGAGCCAGCCAACGCCCCGCAGTTCGCTCAGCGACGATTTGGTCGCCGCCGCGCTCGACGTGATGCCACTGGTGCCATTCCACGAGCCATCGCCCCTTCCGGCGCGGATCGCCGCCACCATGTCGCCGGCCGCAAGACCGCCTGCCACCGTCACCATACCGTTGCCGACATCGACCAGGCCGCCGGCCAGCGGATCCAGGCCTCCGACCGTCGCCTTCAGGAGCGGGGCGAGTGCCAGCGTGCCCCCCGCGACCGCCCCAAGGCCGCTGGAGCCGAGCGCCATCGGGCCGGCCAGCTGCAGCGTGCCCTGCTGGATGGTCGTGACACCGCTCATGCTGCTCGACCCGGAAACTGCCAGAATCCCGGCTCCCTGCTTCACGAGCGATCCCGTGCCGCTGATGCCGCCCGCGTAGACGGAGCCAGTCGACCGGTTGAAGATCAGCGTGCCGTTGTTGATGAGGTCGGTGGCGAGCACGCCGCCCGGCCCACCCACGCCGATCCGCAGCGTGCCGCCGGACTCGATCGCGATGGAGCCGCTCGAGCCCGTGGAGAGCGTGCCGGCCACTTCCACCACGCCGCTGCCCGAAATGGTGAGCGTGCCGCTGCCAGTCACGCCCACAGCGAGCGTGTTGCTGATCGACCAGGTGCCTCCCGTCACCGTCGCGATGCCGCCGCTGCCGGCGGTGGTGCTGAACCCGACATAGCCGTCGGCGCTCGTGATCCTGCCGCCGCTCACCTCGAGAACTCCGGCGCCGTCCCAGCCGACGGCGAGGCCGCTGCTGATCTGCCACACGCCCCCCGAGATCGAGGCGGTGCCGCTGCTGCCGTAGTCTTTTCCCAGGTAGCCGAATGCAGACGTGACCGTGCCGCCCGTCACGTCCAGCCTTCCGCCGCCACCCAGGCCGACCGTCATGCCGAGCCCGCTGTCCCACGTGCCGCTGGCGATCATCGCGGCACCGACCCCGGTGGCCGCCGATCCGATCACGCCCGACGCGCTCGTCACGCTTCCCCCGCTCACCGTCAGGGTTCCGGTGCCTTCGAAGCCGACGGCGAGGCCGCATGGCTGGCTTCTCCGGTGGGTGGGTTGAGCGATAGTTCCTGCCCGCGGATACTCGGCGATGCTAGAGCGCATCTCCTCTCGCTGTAGCGATGAGTTGGAAATCCTGAGCGGGTAGGCGAGGGGGTCGGCGAACGCTCGAGGAGCCTTGGGCGTATCCTCGCCCCGGCGACAATCCGAAGGACCGCGAAGCGGAGACTTTTGCCGCCCCCGAGCCGTTGATACACGTATCTCAGACGCGCTCTAGCC
>JAGWWA010000098.1 GCA_018970605.1 Planctomycetota bacterium
CCTGAGCGGGTAGGCGAGGGGGTCGGCGAACGCTCGAGGAGCCTTGGGCGTATCCTCGCCCCGGCGACAATCCGAAGGACCGCGAAGCGGAGACTTTTGCCGCCCCCGAGCCGTTGATACACGTATCTCAGACGCGCTCTAGCCGCGGCGAGGATCGTAGTCCGCCGGCGGGGCGTGGCGGCTGGCGAGCCAGGACCGCCACGCGACCGCGTCCCACTCGAAGTTCGTGCCGGTGAGCATCACGAGCGCCTCGAGCACGCGGTCATTTCGCACCGACACCTTCGACCGCTTCGGGCCGCCCCCCATCGAGAGGCCGCCGCCCGAGGGCGTGAAGGTCGCCGAGGTCGAGCCCTCCGGCTTGCCGTCGCCGGTCACCACGATGTGCTCCGTATCGAGGGCGTCGATCAGCGGGCCGACGGCTGCGGGCACGCCGAGCCGGCCGAGCGCCTCCGCGGCACGATTGACCTGGCCGTTGTCGGCGCTCCTAAGGGCCGCCACCAGCGTCGGCACGGCGAGGGGCGGGCCGATCACCATGAGTCGCTCGACGGCCGCGATCCTCGTTTCCGGATCGGGATGGTCGAGCGCCGCGGCCACGATCACACCGATCGCCGCAGACGAACGGATCCGCGACAGCGCCTCGAGGCACCAACTCCGCACGCGGAAGACCGGATCCTTGGCGATCGTCGCAGCGAGGGCCGACACCGCCGCCGGATCGGAGATCTCGCGGATCTCCTCGGCCGCACGGTCGGCCTGTGTCGGCTGATCGACCTGCCGTCGCAGCCGCTCGAGCTTGCCGTTCCATTCCTTCTCAGCGAGCGTCGCCCGCTCGTTCCGCTCGATGATGTCGATCTCCTGGGCGGTCCGCCAGCCGCCTCGATGGCGCACGTATCCTCGCTTCGCCATCAACTCCTGCTGCGTGGGCTTCGCCGGCTCGACCATCACCGGCGGGTCGGCCGGAGGCGGCTCCGCGGCCCGCACGGGCCGTCCGGCCTGGGCCATCAAGACCGAAGCCGCCGCCACCACCATCGCCAGACCGTGTTGCGTTCGTCGTGGGATCATGCCAGTGATCTCGGCTCGACCCCGCCCCCGCCTTGACTGGCTGTCGGTCACGGCGTCCGGGTCAAGTCGTTGATCATTCTGGCATAGGTGGCGACCACGCGGATCACCACCGTGGCCACCAGGCAGGCCACCAGAGCCCAGGCCATGAATCCAACGGTCTGCACCGCCGCGGTAAAGCCCCGTACCGCCGACTCGTCGAGATGGTCGGCCACGCGGTCGAGCGCCTCGGCCGTCGTGCCCGTGGCTTCGCCGACAGCCACGGCCTCGATGACGGGCCTCGGGAGCCGGCCGGTGGCTGCGAGCGTTTCGGGGAGGTCGCGGCCGCTCCGCAGCAGATCCTCCACCCGGCGACGATCGCAGCCGAAACCCGGCGCCGCGAGAGACGCAAGTTCGACCGTCTCGCCCAGGCTGACGCCCGCGTGCGCGGCCAGCGACGCCGCCCGGCACCAGGCCGCCGCTTCCGCCGCGACCGCCGCCGGCCCGATCAGCGGCAGGCCACGGCCGACTCTCCACGCCCACCCCCGCCGCCGCCAACTCTTCCACGCGGCAACCCCCGCCACGGCGACGGCGGCGGCCAGGGCGCCGAGCCCCGCCAGGAAGAGCATCACACCACCCCGCCCCGTAAGCCCGAGGCCGAGGAAGTCGAGCGGCTTCCCGTCGAGGCCGCGGGAGAGCCCCGAGACGACGATCATCACCACGATCGCGAGCACCGCCACGACGAGCCGGATCGCCGGACCGACGAGCGCGGCGCGGAGCGTGCGCCGCGTGGCCATCGACCGCGCGAGGGTCTTGGCCGTTTCGTCGAGCACCTCGGCGAGCCGGCCGGTGCGGTCACCCACCATGAGCATGCCGGCCACGACGCCGGGCATCGCGCCCGTGGCGGCGCACGCCTCGCCGAGCGCGTCGCCGGCGGCGAGCCGCGCCGCCACGCGCTGCATCACCGGTCGCCACCGACCAGGCACCCGCTCCGCCTCTGACGCCCAGGCACGCCGCAGGTCGATCCCCGCGGCGATGGCGATGGACAGCCGGTGGAGGACGTCCGCAAGCACCGTGTCGGGGATTCTTCCCGAGCCTGCCATCCTCGCCCTCGCTGCCGAGTTCCGCCCACGAACGCGGCCGTTCTAACACACGCCGCCCCCATCTGGTACAACCGCCGTCCTCGCCTCCTGACACTTCTGCCATGACTTCAAGAGCCCACTGGCCCGTCGTCGCGATCGTGGGCGTGGGCATGATCGGAGGCTCCATCGGCAAGGCCGTCAGGGCCCGCCGGCTCGCCGATCGCGTGCTCGGCATCGGTCGTTCCACCGAATCGCTCGCGGCGGCCAAGAAGACCGGCTGCGTGACCGACACGGCCACCGACCTCGCCGTTGCGGCCGACGCCGATGTCGTCGTGGTGGCGGCGGGCGTGGGGGCGATCCCCGCGCTGCTCGATGCGGTCGATGCGGTGATTCGCCCGGGCACGCTCCTCACCGACGCGGGCAGCACCAAGGCCTCGATCGTGTCGGCGTGGGAGCGGAAGCGACGCACCCGCCGTGGCCGGTTCGTCGGCAGCCACCCGATCGCGGGCAGCCACCGCCGCGGCCCGGCGGCCGCCGACGGCGACCTGTTCGTCGGCCGGGTCGCCGTGGTCACGCCGGCCAAGGCGACGCCGCGGCCCGACGCCGACGCCATCGGCGACTTCTGGGCGGCGCTCGGCTCGACCGTCTACATGATGCCGCCGCGCGAGCACGACCGGATCCTCGCGAGCACGAGTCACGCCCCGCACCTTGTCGCAGCGGCGCTCGCGGCGGCCACGCCCCCCGCTGCCCGCACGTTCACTGCCGGCGGCTGGCGCGACACCACGCGGATCGCCGCCGGCGACCCCGAACTCTGGGCCGACATCCTCCTCGACAACGCCGGGGAGGTCGGCGACTCGATGAAGCGGTTCGCCGCCGCCGCGGAGAAACTGCTCGCGGCGATCGAGCGCGGCGACCGCCGCCGGCTCGTGGAACTCCTCACCCGCGCCAAGGACAGCCGCGATGCTCTGGGAAGTTGACGTCGTGCTCCGCGATGGCGGCGGCGACCATGCCGCCCGCGAGGTGACGACAGGGGCGGCGGCGCACGGCATCGCAGGTTGCACGCGGGCCCGCACCGCGGCGGGCTGGCTGATCGAGGGCGATCTCTCCCGCGAGCAGGCCGAGCGTCTCGCGAACACCCTGTTCGCCGACCCGGTGACGGAGTCATTTGTCGTGGACGTAATCGGCGCGGGCCGCCTGACACAGCCCCTCGACGGCCTGCCGACGGTGGTGCACGTGCTTCCGAAGGCGGGCGTGACCGACCCAGCCGGCCTCACGGCGCAGGCCGCCGCCGCGGCCCTCGGCCACCGAGTGGTCGTCCGCAGTCTGCGGAAGTACTGGTTGCCCTCGCTCGACGCCACCGACGTCGGGCGTCTCGCGGAGAAGCTCCTCGCCAACGACGCCATTCAGGATGTCGTCGTCGGTCCGCTCGCGATCGCATCGCTCGCCGGCGGCCGCACCTGGTCGTTCGCCCAGGAGACGATCACGCTGACGGGCCTCGACGACGCCGCGCTGGAGAAACTCAGCCGCGCGCGGTGCCTGGCCTTGTCGATCCACGAACTGCACGCCGTCCGCGATCACTTTGCCGCCGTCGGCCGCGAGCCCTTCGAGATCGAACTCGAGACGATCGCGCAGACCTGGAGCGAGCACTGCTGCCACAAGACGCTCACCAGCGGCGTCGATCACGTCGGCCCCGCCGGTGAAGCCCGCTACGACAATCTCCTCAAGGAGACGGTGTTTGCCGCCACGCGAACGATCCGCGAGACGCTCGGGCCCCGCGACTGGTGCGTGAGCGTGTTCAAGGACAACTCCGGCGTGGTGCGGTTCGACGGCGACCACGACATCTGCGTGAAGGTGGAGACGCACAACCATCCCTCGGCGATCGAGCCCTATGGCGGCGCGGCGACGGGTCTCGGCGGTGTGATCCGCGACGTGCTTGGCACGGGCCTCGGTGCCAAGCCGATCGCCAACCTCGACGTGTTCTGCGTGGCCCCGCCCGACACGCCGGCACACGAGATCCCACCGGGAGTGATCGATCCGCAGCGGCTGCTCGCCGGTGTGGCCGCGGGGGTCCGCGACTACGGCAACCGGATGGGCATCCCCACGATCGCCGGCGCCGTCGCCTTTCATCCGGGCTACATCGGCAATCCGCTCGTGTTCTGCGGCACCGTCGGCATCATGCCGCGAGGCCACGCCAATGCCGCGGTGGAGCCCGGCGACCTGGTGGTGGTGGCCGGCGGCCGCACCGGCCGCGACGGCATCCACGGCGCCACCTTTTCGAGCATCGAGCTGACGAGCGAGAGCGAGACGGAGAGCGGCGGCGCCGTGCAGATCGGCCACGCGATCAACGAGAAGATGCTCACCGACTTCGTGCTCGAGGCCTCGCGGCAGCGGCTCTTCCACGCGATCACCGACTGCGGCGCCGGCGGTCTCTCGAGCGCGGTGGGCGAAATGGGAGCCACGCTCGGCGCCGACGTCGACCTCGACCGGGTGCCGCTGAAGTACGAGGGACTGTCGGCGACCGAAGCGTGGATCTCGGAGGCGCAGGAGCGGATGGTGCTCGCGGTCGCCCCGGCCGACTGGCCCGCGGTCGCGAAGATCGCCGCCGACGAGGGTGTCGAAGCCACACCGATCGGTGTCTTCACAGGCTCGGGCCGCATCGTGCTCAAGTGGCAGGGCCGGGTCGCGGGCGACCTCGACTGCCACTTCCTCCACGAGGGCCGACCGCGACAGCGGCTCGTGTCGCGGTCCATGCCGGCATCGCGGCCGCCGCTCACCTGGTCGGGCGACACCACGGTGACCACGGCGCTCCTCAACGTGCTCGCGCTGCCCGATGTGGCGAGCAAGGAGCGGATCGTCCGGCAGTACGACCATGAGGTGCAGGGCTGTTCGGTGCTCAAGCCGCTGCTGGGCCCGGGCGAGGGGCCGGCCGACGGCACCGTGATCCGCGGCGTGCTCGGCCGCGACCGCGGGATCGTGCTCGGCGTGGGGCTCCGGCATCACCTCGGCCGGCTCGATGCCTACCAGATGGCGGCGGGCGGGATCGTGGAGGCGATCGCCAACGCGGTCGCCGCCGGCGCTGATCCCGAACGGATCGCCCTGCTCGACAACTTCTGCTGGGGCGACACCCGCCGCCCGGAGTCGCTCGGCACGCTCGTCGAGGCCTGCCGCGCCTGCCACGATCTGGCGGTCGCTTTCGCGGCCCCGTTCGTGAGCGGCAAGGACAGCCTCAACAACGTGTTCACCTACACCGACGCCGCCGGCGCGGCCCGCGAGATCTCGATTCCGCCCACGCTGCTCGTGACCGCGATGGGCCAGCTTGACGACGTCCGCCGCGCCGTGTCGCCCGACCTCAAGACCCCGGGCAATCGTCTGGCAGTCGTGGGCGAGACGAAACCCGACATGGCGGGCAGCCAGCTGTCGCTCACGGGCCGCGTGAGCGGCGGCGACGTGCCGACCGTGGATGCCGCCACCTTCCGCGCCGCGATCAGGGCCGTGTCGGCAGCCCGCCGGGCGGGAGTCCTGCAAGCCTGCCACGACGTGTCGGACGGCGGTCTCGCGACGGCGGTCGCGGAGATGGGGATTGCCGGCTGCCTCGGGGCTCGGATCTCGCTCGCCGACGTGCCAGCGGCGGCTGGAGCCGGCGGCGGCGATCTGGGCCTCGATCTGGGCCTCGACCTCGCCATCGCCTTCGCCGAGACGCCGGGCCGATTCGTCTGCGAGGTAAGGCCCGAGCATGCGGCCGAGTTTGCCAGGTGCATGGATGGCGTGCGGTTCGCGTGGATCGGCGAAGTGACCTCGTCCGCCCACCTCGAGATCGTTTCGACGACGGGTGCGAGCGATCGCATCGCCGTTGATCGGCTGGCGCAAGCGTGGCATGGGGAGAACGCCTGAATGCTTTCGCCACGGGCCCTGATTCTCCGCGCTCCCGGCACCAACTGTGACCACGAGACGGCGCACGCCTTCGAGCGGGCCGGCGGCCTCGCCCGCCGCGTGCACGTGCGGGCCCTCGCCGAGCGGCCCGCGATCGCCGATGACTGCCAGATTCTCTGCATCCCCGGCGGGTTCTCGTATGGCGACGACATCGCCAGCGGCCGCATCTTCGCGCTCGAACTCAAGACGCGGCTCGGCGACGCCCTCATGAAGTTTCGCGACAGGGGAGGCTTGGTGCTCGGCATCTGCAACGGCTTCCAGGTGCTGCTCCAGACCGGCCTTCTGCTTGCCGATCCGACGACCGGACTGCCGGAGGCGTCACTCGCCCACAACACGTCTGGGCGGTTCATCGACCGCTGGGTGCGGTTGTCGTGCGATCCGGGTCCCTGCGTGTTTCTCAAGGGACTCTCGGAACTGGAGTTGCCCGTGGCCCACGGCGAGGGCCGATTCGTGCTCCGCGACCCGGCGCGGCTGGAGTCGCTCCGCGCGGCGGGCCAGGTGCCTCTCACGTACGCGACCGACGACACCGGCCGGCCGACGAATCCGAACGGATCGCTGGGCAACGTGGCCGGCGCCTGCGATCCCACGGGCCGCGTGTTCGGGCTGATGCCGCATCCCGAGCGATTCATCGACGCCACGCAGCACCCGTCGTGGCAGGGCCGACTCGACCCCTCCGCCCCGGGCGCCGGCCTCACATTCTTCATCAACGCCGTGAAGGCGACGGCGTAGCGAGATTGCGGCAGGGAAGCGATTCGTTCCCGGAGTCCGTGGCCGGATGGTGAATCCGGCCGCCATCCCCTCGCTGGCGCTCGGGGCTTCCTGGTGGAATGACCACGTCTGCCGCCCACGATGTGCCCGGCTCCAAGAAGCCCCGAGCGCGAGCGACGGGATTGGACGCAGTGAACCACCTGGCTGGACCCCGGGGCTGCCTGAATGCATCGCTGAATGCATGGGTCGTCCCGAGCCTTGCAGGAAACCGAAGCGAACGTCCGGCGCAGGGGCATGGGCAACCCCGAGCGGTGAGGCAGGATGCACGCGGAATAACCGGTCCCGCCCCCGCCCATCACCGTTGACCCAGCCGCCGGCTTCCACTACTTCCCCATCTTCCCATCACCCCCGCGCCCCGCCCCGTAGCGGCCCTCACTCCCATGCGGTCACCTCCGGCGATCGCCCGCTGGCTGCTGCCCATTCTCGCGAGCCTGCTCGCGGCACCAGGATGCCGGCTTCTCGGCTCGGCGACCGTCGTCCACGATCCATTGCACGATGAGCCGGTGGCCGTTGGCAGCCGGCCGGTGGCCCGCCGCACGATTCCGCTGGAGGTGCTCTTCGTTCGCTGCACAGCCGACGATCGACAGCTCCGCGAGTCGATCTGGGAACACGTGGACGAGCAGGCGATCACCACGGAGCGACGCCGGGCGCTCAATGCCAACGGTCTCCGTGCCGGTGTGGTGACCGGTCAGTTGCCAGCCGAGTTCGCCGAGCGACTGGTCGCATCGTCGGAGGCCGAGCCCGCAGTCGACGTCAGTGGCGTCGATCCCGCCCGCTCCCGGCGGATCCTGCAGCTGCTGCCCGGTCGCCACAGCGAACTGGTGACGGCGACGCGGCTCCCGAGCCTCGTGCTCATGGAGCAGTGCGCGGGCGAGGTCCGCGGGGCCACCTTCCATGATGCGACCCCGCTTCTGGCCATCGAAGCCCGGCCGGCGGCCGATGGTCGCGTGCGGCTGGAAGCCGTGCCGGAAATCAAGCACGGGCCGATCGAGAAGTCATGGGCCGGTGAGGACGGCATGTTTCGGCTGGAGGCGGGCCAGCGGCGTCACCGGATGGAACACCTTGCGATCGACGTCACGCTTCCCACTGGCGGCCTCCTTCTGATCGGCTGTGCCGGTGAACCCGCCACGACGGTCGGCGACGGCCTGCTGCGAGAACATGTCGCCGGCGATCACGGTACGGTCCGGCTGATCGCGATCCGCCCACTGGCCCGCAGCGTCGACCCAGCCTTTGCCGACGCCGCCACCGGAAGGGACGATCCCGGAGAGTGAAGCCGGAGAGTGAAGATGGAGCGGATGGGCCCCCGTGGCGCCTTGGCGGATGCGGGACGGTCGGCGAGTGTTCGGTGTCCGTCGCGGCGTGCCGCTGCCGATGTTCGGGAGGAAGAGCGCCTCCAGAGGATTCAGGCACGCATGGCAGCCGAGACCACCAGCACCACAACGCCCGTCCGTCACCGCCCGAAGTCGTTGACCGTGTTCGCGGCCGCGTTCATCGCCGGTGCCGCGGCAGCGGTCGGCGTCAACCGCGTGCTCGACGTGCAGCTTGCGCAGCGGCGGCCCCAGGTGGAATGCGAGCCGATCTTCGTGGCGCTCCGGCCGCTCGCCCAGGGCGCACCAGTCACCGTGTGGGACGTGGCACTCAAGGACTGGCCAAAGGCGATGCTGCCGTCGTCGGCTCTCCGCGCAGGCGACACCTTCGAGGGCTACGTGCTGCGGCATCCGGTTCGCGAAGGACAGCCCCTGCTCGCCGTGCAGCTCGTCAGGTCGGGTGCCGCCACCACGGCGAGCACCGTCGCCACCGAGACCTTCACGCCAGCCGTGCCAGCCACGCCGACGGCGGCACCTTCGACGTCGACCCAGGCCGACCCCTGGATGCCGGCGGAGTCGATGGGCCAGCCGGCTCCGGCACCGGCGACACCCGTGGCGAAGACCTCGCCCACGACCTCGCCCACGACCTCGCCGCCGACGGCGGACCGCGAGCCGAAGATCGTGTCGGAGACGGTCGCCGTTCCGCAGCCGAGCGTCGCAGCCACCGCCACCACGCAGTCCACCGATTCTGATACGGTCCCTGCCGAGTCTGTCACCGCGACGCCCGTGGCCGCTGGGTCGGTTGCCGCAAAACCCTCCCTCGTGGAGCCCACGCCGGTCGAGCCTGCGTCAGCCCCCACGATTGCTTCAACCGTACAGCCGATGCCGCCGTCGCCCACCGACATCGATCCTCCCAGCCGTGCACCGCAGCCTTCGCGTGCCGATGGCGATCTCGACGAGATGACCGAAGCGGTGGCCACGGACGTACAATCCATGCCCTCGGTGATGAAGGCCAACGACCGGCCGATCGAACCGTCAACGCGGCCGACGAAGGGTGATGCTGGACGATATCTCGTGGTGCCGGAACGCATCGCCCTCCAGGCCGACACGTCGTTCACGACGCCGCGGCCCCAGCCACCCGGACCGCCCAGCGCGGCGACAGCGACGCCCGGCGCGGCCCCGCGATCGGCCGCCCAGGCATCCCCATCATCGGCGCGGCGCGGCGCCCCGCCACGGCCTCAGACTGCCCGCGGCCAGCAAGCTCCACAGCAGACCCAACAGCAGAAGCCGCAGCCCACAGCCCGCGATCAAAAGCAGGCGGCCGCTCCGCAGCGTTCCTGGAGTGGAATGTTCCCCAATGTCGCAGCGGGCATCGAGGCGATGGGCAGCCCGTGGCAGCGTTCGCGACCCACGGCCGAGCAGGCCACGCCCACCACGCAGCCAAAGCGCCGCTAGAGCGCATCTCCTCTAGCTGTAGCGATGAGTTGGAAATCCTGAGCGGGTAGGCGAGGGGGTCGGCGAACGCTCGAGGAGCCTTGGGCGTATCCTCGCCCCGGCGACGAGACTTTTGCCGCCCCCGAGCCGTTGATACAC
>JAGWWA010000099.1 GCA_018970605.1 Planctomycetota bacterium
ATATAGGCCTCGACGGCACGGGGCGTGCGGAAGCGGATGCTCTGGCCAGTCGCCACCGCGGCGCGGATACCGCTGGCGCGGATGCCGATCGCCGGCATCCGCACTCGCGACGCGATCATGCGGGCGGTGCGGTCGGGCCCGAGCAGGTCGGCGAGCGCCGGATCACGGACGACCTTGGCCACGTCGTCGAGGCCCTCACGCTCGACCGCCACCACCTCCCAGCCGTCGAGGATCGCCCGGGGTTCCCGCCAGGTCGGGATTTGCGCGAGGCTGTCGGGGCCGAGCAAGAGCACGAGCGTGTCCTGCGGGTGCCGGGTCGCGAGTTCACCGAGCGTGTCGATCGTGTAGCTCACGCCGCCGCGGTCGAGTTCGACTGTCGATACCGCGAAGGCATCGTGGCCCCCAATGGCCAGCGTGAGCATCGCCACGCGGTCCGCATCGCCGGCGAGCCGCCGATCCTGCTTGTGCGGAGGCACCGCCGCCGGCACGAAGAGCACCCGGTCGAGCCGGCCCTGCTCGCGGCAGCATTCCGCTGCGAGCAGGTGGCCGAGGTGCACCGGGTCGAAACTGCCGCCATAGACACCTATCCGCATCGCCGCCTCCGTCCGTCGCCCTCGCCGACGCCGGCCGATGGACCGGGTGGCCGCCGGGCGGGTCTACTCGGGGTCATGTCGCAGCAGCATACGTCGCAACGCGAACTCTTCGAGAGCCGTCCCCAGTGGGACGAGGACGATGCCCGTCGCGGCACGATCGCCACCGTCGTTCTGCCCGAGGGGGTGGAGAAGCCGCTCGACTACCTCGTGCCGGAGTCGCTCGCCGCCGAGGTCGAGCCCGGTCGCCGCGTCCGGGTGCCCCTCGGCCGGGCCAACCGCGAGACGCTCGCCTACTGCGTGGCGGTGCGGCATGGCGACCTGCCGCAGGCACCGCTCAAGAGCGTCGTCGGCGTGGAGGACGCCAAGCCGCTGCTCTCGGCGCGGATGATCGAACTCACGAAGTGGATGGCCGACCGCTGGATGGCCCGCTGGGGCGAAGTGCTGGAGGCGGTGCTGCCGGCGGGGGTGCGGCTGCGAAACCGTGTCAGGCTCTCGCCGCTCTTGATGGCGACGGGCGTTGAACCGCCCCGGAAGCCGACGCCGGCCCAGGCGAAGGTGCTCGCCGCCGCGACCGAGCCGAAGACCGCCGACCAGCTTGCGGCGGCCAGCGGCGCCAGCCGCGCGGTGGTGCAGCGGCTGGTGAAGCTCGGCCTCCTCGCCGAGGCCGGGGCCGTGGAGCGGCCTGGTCGTGCCAAGGCGGAGCGGCCGGCGATCGTCCACGACCGGCCCGCGGAACTTTCACCCGCGCAGGCGAGCAGCCTGGCTTCGATCAAAGACGCCATGGCCGCGAAGCGGCACGAGACGATCGTGCTCTTTGGCGTCACGGGCAGCGGCAAGACGGAGGTGTATCTGCAGGCGGTCGAGGAGACCGTGTCGTATGGCCGGCAGGCGATCGTGCTCGTGCCCGAGATCAGTCTCACGCCGCAGACCTGCGACCGATTTCGGGCCAGGTTTGGCACGGTGGCCGTGCTCCACAGCCACCTCACGGCGGCCGAGCGACACGCCCAGTGGCGGGAGATCGCCTCGGGCCGCGTGAACGTCGTGGTGGGCGCGAGGTCGGCGATCTTCGCTCCCACGCCGCGGCTCGGCCTGATCGTGATCGACGAGGAGCATGAGAGCTCGTTCAAGCAGGCGACGGCGCCGCGCTACCATGCGCGCGACGTGGCCGAGTGGATCGCCAAGGCCGAGGGAGTGCCGCTGGTGCTCGGCTCGGCCACGCCGGCGCTCGAGACCTTCGCCCGCTGCCTCTCCGGCGAGTGGACGATGTGCCGCCTCGCCGATCGCGTCGGAGGCGGGCAACTGCCCGCGGTGATCACGGTCGATCTCCGCGAACGGGGCAGCCGGTCCCGTGGAGCGGTGAGTCCGCGGCTGGCCGCCGGCATCCGCTGGGCGCTCGACGCCGGCGGGCAGGTGATGCTGCTGCTCAACCGCCGCGGCTTCGCCACGCACGTCCAATGCCGGGCCTGCGGCCACACGGCCCGCTGCGATCAGTGCGACCTCGCCCTCACGCTCCACCAGCCGGGCAACCGCGGCATCTGTCATGGCTGCGGACTCGTGGCGCGGCTGCCGGCCGACTGTCCCGACTGCCACGCGCCCGGCCTCGTCCACTCCGGCACCGGCACGCAGCGGCTGGAGGAGCAGGTGCGGGCCTCGTTTCCCGACGCGGCCGTGGCGCGGATGGACACCGACACCATGCGGACCCGCGGCAGCCACGAGCGGACACTCGACGCCTTTCGCAATCGCCAGATCGACATCCTCGTGGGCACGCAGATGATCGCGAAGGGGCTCGACTTCCCGTCGGTGATGCTCGTGGGCGTGGTCAACGCCGACGCGGCGCTGCACCTCGCCGACTTTCGTGCGGCGGAGCGGACCTGCCAGCTCGTCACGCAGGTGGCGGGCCGCAGCGGTCGCGGGCCGCTCGGCGGCCGCGTGGTCGTGCAGACGAGCACCCCCGACCATCCCGCAATCCGCGCCGCCGCGACCCACGACTACGAGGCCTTCGTCCGCAGCGAACTGCCCGCCCGTGAGGCCCTGCTCTATCCGCCCTACGGCAGCATCGTGCGGATGGTGGTTCGCAGCATCGACGAGCGGGCGGCGTCGGACTGGGCAGGGCACCTGGTCGAACGATTGCGGCGGGCGGCCGAAGGCATGCCGGAGATTCGCGTGCTGGGGCCCGCCCCGGCGCCGATCGCCCGGCTTCGCGATCGCTTTCGCTGGCACCTGCAACTGCACGGCCCCGACGGCACCTCGCTGCGGGCGCTCGTGGCCCGGGCCACCGCCGGCCTCAAGACCCCCGATAACGTCGCCTGGATCATCGACGTCGACCCCGTGGATATGCTGTAGCGTGCCATGGCCTACCGATCGATCACCGACATCCTGGGCGAGACGAGCCTGGAGCGGAAATGCCGCTTCCTGTTCGGCCTCTGCCTGTTCCTGCTGATCGCGGGCAGCTTCTGGTGGTACGGCAGCCGCACCGAGAAGCTCGTCTACGCCACCACGCGGAGCACCGGCCGGCATCTCGTTGACGCCATCATGCTCCAGTACCACTGGAAGACGCTCGAGAAGGAGCAGCAGTACACGAGCCTGATCGAGACACTCGGCCGCACCCTCCAGAACCAGCCCTACAGCTGGCGGCTCCTCGATCCCGATGCGACTCCCGAGGAGCGGGCCGGCTACAAGCGGCTCGACGCGGCCGTGCTCGACTACTTCCGCGAGCGGCCGGCGGCCGAGCCGGCGATCGGCCCGAACGGCGCCCCGGTGGCGGAGTATCGCGAGTTCCGCACCGAAGACGCTTCCGAGTACCACTACTACCAGCCGGTGCGGGCGAAGAAGAGCTGCCTCGTCTGCCATCAGGTTCACGGGATGATCGGCGACCCGCCCGCGGGCTTCGACGAAAAGGTCCATCCGCGGCAGGCCGAGAACGACCTCATGGCGGTGGTGAAGGTGGTGATGCCCGACGCCGCCACCCGCAAGGCGATCAACTGGAACCGGGCGATCCTGCTGGCGACCGCCATCATGACGGTCTTCCTGGCGATGCTCGTGGCCTACGCCATCGTCCGGTATGTGATCGTCAAGCCGCTCGATCATCTGCGGAACGTGAGCGAGGAGATCCGCCGCGGCAACCTCGACGCCCGCGCCGACATCCACACGGCCGACGAGTTCGAGGAACTCGGCCTGGCCTTCAACCGCATGCTCCGTGGCCTGATCGACTCGCAGGAGGAGCTCCGGAAGACCAACGGCGCGCTCGACGGCAAGGTTGACGAACTCGCCCAGGCCAACCTCAACCTCTACGAGATGAACCGGCTCAAGGGGGATTTTCTGGCGACCATGAGCCACGAGCTCCGCACGCCGCTCAACAGCATCATCGGCTTCTCCGACGTGCTCAGTTCGATCGAATCGCTCGACCCGAAGCAGAAACGCTACGTGGAGAATATCCGCACCTCCGGCCGGATGCTCCTGGAGATGATCAACGACATCCTCGACTTGGCGAAGATCGAGGCGGGCAAGATGGAGGTCCGGCCGACGGTGTTTGCCGTGGAGTCGGTGGTGTCGGCCCAGTGCGACATGGTCCGCCCCCTGGCCGAGCGAAAGCGGATCGACCTGTTGCACGAGGTGGGGCCGGGCCTGGAGGCGGTGGAGCAGGACCAGGCGAAGGTGCAGCAGATCCTCGCCAACCTCCTCTCCAACGCCGTGAAGTTCACCCCCGACGGCGGTCGCGTGGACGTGATTGGCCGCCTCGATGAGTCGGACGAGGGGCCGCCCAAGGCGTTCCTGATCGAGGTGGTGGACACCGGCGTCGGCATCGCCGAGGAGGAGCGGCAGACGATCTTCGAGAAGTTCCGTCAGGGCCACGTCTTCCAGGGCGACGACGCGATGACGCGGGAGTTCTCCGGCACCGGGCTCGGCCTGTCGATCGTCCGCGAACTCTGCCGGCTGCTTGGCGGCGACGTCTCGGTGGAGAGCCAACTCGGGCGGGGGAGCCGCTTCACGATCCGGCTGCCGCTGCGGCTGTCGGCCGGTGACGACGGGACGGCACCGCTCGAGGTGGGCGGCGTGCGGGAAGTGGCCTGAGCGGACGGCAGCTGAAGCGAGGAAGGCGGCGACGATGGCGAAGGATCGTGACGAGGCCGAGGTGGTGCTCTTTACCGACGGTGCCTGCAGCGGCAATCCAGGCCCGGGCGGCTGGGCCTACATCCTCCGGCATCCGGGGAGCGGCCGGGAAACGAGCGATTCCGGCGCGGAGCCCGACACGACCAACAACCGCATGGAGCTGACGGCCGTCGTCGAGGGGCTCAAGCAGCTCAAGCGGCCGACGGTCGTGGAGCTCGTGACCGACAGCAAGTATGTGGGCACCGGTCTCTCCGAGTGGCTGCCCCGATGGAAGCAGCAGGGCTGGAAGCGGAAGGAGAAGGGGAGGCTCGTGCCGGTGAAGAACGAAGACGTGTGGCGGGAGCTCGATCGGCTCGCCTCCGCGCACACGATTCGCTTCACGTATGTGGCCGGCCACTCCGGCCACGCCGAGAACGAGGAGTGCGACCGGCTGGCCGTGGAGGCGTATAAGGAGCTGCAGCGGAACGGCATGTAGAGCAGGTTTTCAACCTGCGGTTTTAATTCGGCACAGGTTGAAAACCTGTGCTACGTGGGGGCGGTCGTCGCAGGGTGGCAATCAATACGTAGCCGCAGGTTTTCAACCTGCGGTCGGCTGCGGCACCGGTTGGCAACCTGCGGTGCAGGAATGTTCAGGCCGAACCGCCGCCCCTACACTCTCGGGATGGACGTTCCCACGCCAACGGTTCGTGACGCGAGCCTCGCCACCCGCCTCGAGCGGCTGCCGGGGGTGGGAACCGCGCGGGCCGAGAAGCTCGTCAAGCTCGGCCTGGTGACGGTCCGCGACGCGCTCATGCATTTCCCGCGGGAATACCGCGACTTCTCGGGCGCTCATGCCTTCACTGATCTCCGCGAGGGCGAGCATGCCTCGATCGCCGGCGAGGTGATCGACGCCGGCACGCGGACGCTCTACTCCGGCCGCACCATGCTCAGCGTGTCGCTCGCCTGCGGCGCCGGCCGCGTGCGGGCGGTGTGGTTCAACATGCCGTTCATGGCCAAGCGGTTCGCCAAGGGGATGAAGGTGGTGATCGCCGGCCAGCCGCGGCTCGCCAGCGGCGTCTGGGAGTTTGCCCATCCCGAGGTCCGCTGGCTCGCCGCCAGTGAGCAGGCCCACGCCTCCGACTGGCTCGCCGTCTACCCGCTCGCGGAAGGCGTGCAGCAGTCGCACGTGCGGCTCGCGGTGGCCGCGGCACTCGACCATGCCGCGGGCGTCTGCCCCGAGGCGCTTCCCGAGGAGATGCTTACCGCGAAAGGGTTGCTGCCGATCGAGCGGGCCTTTCGCGAGATCCACTGTCCGTCGAGCCATGCGATGATCGCCGCGGCGCGGCGGCGGTTTGTCTACCAGGAACTGCTGATGCTGCAGCTGGCGCTGCGGATGCATCGCAGCCGACAGCAGCAGGCCAAAGCGGCGCCGGCGATTGCGGTCGATGCCCGGCTCGACGCCCGGATCCGGGCGCGGTTCCCGTTTCAGTTCACGCCCGCCCAGCAGCGGGTCTGCGGCGAGATCGCGGCCGACATGGGGCGGGCCGAGCCGATGAACCGGCTTCTCCAGGGAGACGTGGGCAGCGGCAAGACGGCGATCGCGGTCTACGCCATGCTGGCCGCGGTCGGCACGAGGGTGTCGCCCGACTCGCCCGAGCGGTTTCAGGCGGCGATCATGGCGCCCACGGAGCTCCTCGCCCGGCAGCACCATCAGACGCTCTCGCGGCTGCTTGCCGGAAGTGGCGTCGAGGTCGAGTTGCTCGTGGGCGGCCAGACGGCGAAGCAGCGCGAGGCCGCGATCGCGCGGATTGCCGCCGGCACCGCCGGCATCGTCGTTGGCACGCAGGCCCTCGTGGCGGGGGCTGCGGAGTTCAAGCACCTCGGCCTGGTGGTGATCGACGAGCAGCACCGCTTCGGCGTGCTCCAGCGGGCGGTGCTTCAGCAGGGACAGGCCGAGCCGCACACGCTCGTGATGACGGCCACGCCGATCCCGAGGACGATCGCCCATGCGGTCTACGGCGACCTCGATGTGTCGGTGCTCGACGAGCCGCCCCCGGGACGGCAGCCGGTGGCCACCTACCGCGTCGGCCCCGACGATCTCGACCGTTGGTGGGAGTTCGTGCGAAAGAAGCTTGCCGGCGGCCGCCGCGGCTACGTGGTCGTGCCGGCGGTGGAGGAATCGAAGCGGGATCTCGCCAGCATCTCGTCGGCGTATGAGTCGCTCGCCAACGGCCCGCTGGAGGCTTTCCGGCTCGGGCTCGTCCACGGCCGGCTCAAGGCCAAGGAGAAGGCGGCGGTGATGGAGGACTTCCGCGCGGGCAAGCTCGACGTGCTCGTGGCCACCAGCGTGATCGAGGTGGGGATCGACGTGCCCGAGGCGACGATCATGACGATCCTCGATGCCGAGTCGTTCGGCCTGGCGCAGCTCCATCAGCTCCGCGGCCGCGTGGCCCGCGGCGCCACGCAGGGCATCTGCGGGGCCGTGACCTCGTCGCAGGCCGACCCGCATCCCCGCGTGGATGCCTTCGTAGCCACGACCGACGGTTTTCAGTTGGCCGAGAAAGATCTGCTGCTGCGGGGGCCGGGGGATCTCGTGGGCACGAAGCAGAGCGGGATGCCGCCGCTCTATCTCGCCGACCTGCTCCGCGACGGCACGGTCGTGGCCGAGGCCCGCCGCGATGCCCTCGATCTCTTCCAGCGGGATCCCGACCTCGCCGATCCGGCGCTCGAGCGGCTGCGGAAGCTGATCCTCGACCGCTGGGGGGAGACGCTCGGCCTCGGTAAGATCGGCTGACTTTTTTCGCGACGCCCCTCGGTCCACTCTCGGAGTCATCCCGTGTTTGCCTATGCCGCCGCCATCAAGACGTACCTCGCTCCGCTGGCCGCCCTGGAGATCTCACAGCAGCTGCTGATCCAGTCCGGCTTCCAGATCTTCGACCCGCTGCAGCCGGGCAAGGTCACGGTCTGCGGCGAGCATTCCGCGGGCGTGCTTGTCACGGTCGTGTCGATCGACTGCGAGGGGGGCTCGGCGACCGTGATCAACGCGTTCAGTCCAAACGACGCCGCATCCGCGCAGCAGATGATGATGACGGTCTACCAGACGATCCAGTCGTCGTGATGGCCGGCCCGTGGCGTTTGAAATCGCGGTGACCCAATCCCGCGCATCCAGGAAGCCCCGAGCGGCAGCGAGGGGATAGGGCGTGGCGAACCACCACGCCCAGTCTTCGCACCGACGTCCACCCATGACACCACGCCCACGCCTCACACAGACGCCCATCCCCTCGCTCGCGCTCGGGGCTTCTTGTGTTTGCCGCACCGCATTCCGCGCATGCAGAAAGCCCCGAGCGGCAGCGAGGGGATAGGGCGTGGCGAACCACTACGCCCAGTCTTCGCACCGACGTCCACACATGACACCACGTCCACGCCTCACACAGACGCCCATCCCCTCGCTCGCGCTCGGGGCTTCCTGGCGGATGGCGGGCGGTGTATCCGCCGCGCGACTCCGGCTCAGCCGACGGTGACCGGCTCGCTCGCCCGCCATGCCGTGCCGTCGCGAACCACGCGGTGGTAGAGCGTGTCGCGCTCCACCGGCTCGCGGCCCGCCTCGCGGATCAGCCGCTGGATGTGCTCCACCGACAGCACCTCGGGCGTGGTGGCGCCGGCGTCGTGGTAGATGAGTTCGTGGCGGACCGTGCCGTCGATGTCGTCGGCGCCGTAGGCGAGCGAGGCCTGGGCCGTGCCGATTCCGAGCATGATCCAGTAGGCCTTGATGTGGTCGAAGTTGTCGAGCACGAGCCGACTGATCGCCATCGTCCGCAGGCTCATCGCTGGCGACGGCTTGGCAAGGTGGGCCAGCCGCGTGTTGTCGGGATGGAAGGCGAGCGGAATGAAGGTCTGAAAGCCGCCCGTCTCGTCCTGGAGTTCGCGCAGCCGCAGGAGGTGATCGGTGCGGTGGAAGGCGTTTTCGATGTGGCCGTAGAGCATCGTGGCGTTGCTCCGCAGGCCGAGTTCGTGGGCCGTGCGGTGGATCGAAAACCACTCCTGTGTGTCGGCCTTGTGCTCGCAGATCTTGTCGCGAACGTCGGGATGGAAGATCTCGGCACCCCCGCCTGGCAGGCTGCCGAGGCCAGCGTCTTTCAGTTCCACGAGGATGTCGCGAACCGACCGCTTCGTGAGATGGGCGAACCAGTTGATCTCGACCGGCGTCCAGGCCTTGAGATGGAGCGTGGGGTAGGCGTCGTGCAGGATGCGGAGGATGTTGAGATACCAGTCGTAGCTCTTCTGGTGGTGAAGGCCGCCCACGATGTGCATCTCGGTCGAGCCGGCCTCCACCGCCTCCCGGCCGCGGGCCAGGATCTGCTCGTCGCTCATCGTGTAGCCGCGGGCCTCGCGGAGGTCGGCCCGGAAGGCGCAGAACGTGCAGCGGTAGATGCAGACGTTGGTCGGGTTGAGGTGGGTGTTGATGTTGTAGTAGCCGAAGTTGCCGTTCTTCCGCTCGCGGACGAGGTTGGCCAGTTCACCGAGTTCGTGCAGGTCGATCGCGGGATCCCAAAGCATCTCCGCCTCGGCCGCATTGAGGCGCTCGCCTGCCTCGACCTTTTCGCGGACATGGTCGAGCGATAGCGTCACGGCACGGATCATGGCGGGCATCCTGGCTGGAGGCGGGGGGGAGGGCAGCGGCGGGTCGAGGTTCGCCACCAAAAGAACCGCAGCCGGCGGATTTCTGCAACAGGCCTTTTTTCAGGCCCGGCCGGCTCTTACCGGGCGTCGTCGCGGGCGGGCGGATCGGCGTCCCAGGCGTGCAGCGGCGGGCCGCCCCGCTGGTAGGTCGTGGATTTCACGAACGCGAGCCAGTCGAAGTCGG
>JAGWWA010000100.1 GCA_018970605.1 Planctomycetota bacterium
GTCACCACCGGCCCCCAAAACTCCCCAGTTTGCCATGCTCCTTTCCGGCGCCTCCCAGAGTTGCGGCGTGCTCCCGGGGCCGCGATGCCGTGCGTCGGTGTACAACGGCGTCATGCGTCGTGCCGTCGGGGCTTGTCTCGTCGCGATCGTGGTTGCCTGTCCGGTGGCGGGCCAGGTGGTCCTGCCGCCAAACATGGGCGTGCCTGGGGGGGCGGAAAACGTTCCCACGCGGAACCACGATCTCGCACTCGAGGCCTTGGCAGCGGGCGACTATGCGGCTGCCGCCGACATCGCAGCGAACGATTACCAAGGAGGCGTCAGGATCGGGGCCCAACGGTGGATCGACTCGATCGCCTCGTCGGCCCTCCTCGGTGAGTGCCTCTACGAGCTTGGCCGCTTCGGCGACGCGGTCGTTCGGTATGACGAGTCGATGATCACCTTCGCCACTCATGGCGATTGGCTCTTGGCGCTGCAGTTTCCGCAGCAGCCGCTGCGGCCGGTCGCCGGTGGTCGGGTAGCGACCTGGGGCCGCAGCGAACGCAACACCACGCCGGCGGCGATTCCCGAGACCGTGGCGATGCGGCAAAAGGCCGCCGATCCCCAGACCGTCCTCCAACGCGGAGGGGTGCTCGCCGCGGATTACGACCGCCTGGTACGGCCTCAGGAGATCATGCGACTGCTTGTGATCGCCATCTACAGGCATCGCGTGTTACTTGGCGACCTCACGACGGAGAGCGGCGGCCTCGACGCGGCCACGAAGGTCCTGATCCGCCGGCCCGCGCTTCCAAACCACTGGTCGCAGGCCTGGGTCGACATCGCCCTCGGCGCTGCCCATTGGTCGCAGGGCCGGCACGACCTCGCCACGCCGCTCCTCACCCGCGGGCTCATGGTCGGCAATGGCCTCGATCACGCGCTGACGAGCTGGGGCCTCATCATCCTGGGGCGGATGGCACTCGACAGCGACAGGCCGCAGCAGGCCGCGAAGCTCTTCGAGGAGGCCACCTACGCCGCGGCTGATTCTCGGGACGCTCGGGCGCTGGAGGAGGCGTTTGCGCTCGCCGCGACGGCCCACGCGATGGCCGGCACCAGGGGAGTGCCCGCCACGATCAAAGCCGGCTGCGACTGGGCGCGGGGCAAGACTCCCGTCTTGCGGGCGCGGCTGCTGGCGATCGAGGCGGATCGTCTCGTCGCGGCGGGCGACACGCGTGGGGCAGCTGCTGCCCTCCGCGACATCGACGCGCAGTTGTTACGCGGCGAAGCCGGGAAGGGCACGCTCGGCGGGATGGCCGCCTATGCCGACGCCCGAATCGACTATGCATCGGGAGATGTCGCGGCTGGTGATGACCGGCTCGAGGCGGCCCTGACGATCGCCCGCCAGCGCTCGCCACGGCTCTTCCAGACGGCGCGGCTCGTTGACCTGCTCGCCGCCGGCTCGTCGGCCTTTTCCGACCGGCAGGCGGAGACGCTGTTTTCGAAACTGCTCGCGGATCCCGACGGACGCGACTGCGCGGTCGATCCGCTTGGGTCGCTCGCCACGCTGGCGACCCCGCGGCCGTCGGCCTTCGACGCCTGGCATGCAATCGCCTTGCGTCGTGGTGACGAGGAAGCGATCGAGGCGGCTGAAGCGGCCGTGCGGCATCGTTGGATGTCCGTCCAGCCGCTGGGCGCACGTCGCCTCGCCGTGGAGCGGCTGCTCTCCGCCGATCCACGAACCCTCGCTCCCGAAGCCGCCGCCCAGCGGGCGTCGCTTCTGGGCGGCCGCGGCGAACTCGCCGCCGCCGTCGATGGCATGACGCAGCTTCGCGGCACGTTCGCTGCGGCCCTGGCGGCCGGTGCTGCCGCCGGCGGGGATGGCAACGCCGCGATCGCGGCGCCCGATTGGGAGGCGTATCTCGGGCTTGCCGCTCGTCGCAGCCAGTTCGTCGCCGAGATCGCGGCCGGTCGCGACGCCGTGCCGATCGATTTTCCGCCGCTGACGTCCACCGCCGAGATCCGCCGACGCCTGGCACCGCGACAGCTGCTGCTCTCGTTCCGCTGGACGTCGTCCGGCCTCTACGGCTTGCTCGAATCGAAGGATCGCCACGCCACGTGGCCGATCCGCCAGGCGGGCGGCCTGCCGGACGAAATCAAGGCGCTCGCGAAAGGCCTGTGCCTGTTCGATCCTGTCACGCCGGTGCCGACCGCCCGCCTGCGCGAGGGCGACTGGAAGGGCTCCGCGGAACGGATCGAGCGGATGCTCTTCGAGAACTCGAAGATCACCCTCTCGGAGGGAATCGACGAACTCGTGATCGTGCCCGACAGCTGGCTGTGGTACGTGCCGTTCGAACTGCTCCCGGTGGCGTCGAGCCGTCCGGATGAGGGCGAGCCCGAAGGGATTCGTCTTCGCGACATCTGCCGCATCCGGTACGCCCCAACACGAAGCCTCGCCGTGATGCGGTTCGAGCCGCTGGCGCGTGGACCCGTCGGCGTGCATGCCGGCCGGATGGTGAGAAGCGACAAGCCCGCCGACGCCGAGGCGATCCTCGCCCACTTCGCCACCGCGGTCGAGAATGCGTCGCCGCTTCGGGCCGGCGATCGATTGCCGATCCCCATCGCCGCGGCGGCCTGCGACACGCTGGCGATCTTCGACGAACTTGCGGGCGACGGGCCGGTGGCGTCATGGCCGCTCGTGCCGACCGGTGTGGGCAAGGGTGCGATGACGTTTGGCGACTGGCTCGCGTCGGCCTCGACGCGGCCGCAGCGAGTCCTGCTGCCGGGGTTGCAGACGGCGATGGCGGGCGGGCTCGAGAAACCGCCGGCGAGGCCGGGTGAGGAACTGTTTGTCGCGTCCACCGATCTGCTCGCTGCCGGGGCGAGAACGGCCGTCATCAGCCGCTGGCGGACCGGCGGCAAGTCGTGCGTTGACCTGATGACGGAGTTTCTCCGCGATGCGACGGTTCCCGAACCTCCCGAAGCATCGCTGGCCTGGCAGCGGGCGGTTGACGTCGTGCTGGCGGAGGAACCCGACGCTGCCCGCGAACCGCGGGTGAAGGCGTCGCCAGACGCTCCCCTCGGCACGCCGCTCCATCCGCTTTTGTGGGCAGGCTACATGCTCGTTGACTGCGGCGGTGGGCGATCCATGGCCGAGCCACCAGCCGTCGGAAATCAGCCATCGCCGCCTGCTGCGTCACCTGCGAACCCGCCGGCGGCCCGGCCATGATGACGGCAGACGGGGGCCCTTTGGGATATGCGATTCTCGCGCTGGCGTCGCTGTGTGCCGGGGCGGTGAATGCGATCGCCGGCGGGGGCACGATCCTCACGTTTCCGGTGCTCGGTGCGATTCTGCCGCCGGGGCCGGGAGTGCTCGTGACGGCCAACGCCACGAGCACGATCGGCCTCTGGCCTGCGACGCTCGTGGCCACATGGGCGTCGCGAGAGAGCCGAGCGGGGCTGCCGGCATGGGCGAAATGGCTCGTGGTGCCAAGTTTCCTTGGTGGCGCCGTCGGGACGCTGCTCGTGCTCTGCCTGCCGCCGGCGTGGTTCGACGGCCTCGTGCCCTGGCTGATCCTGCTGGCCGCGGTCTTGTTTGCGATCCAGCCGCGGGTGGCCGCGTGGGCGCATGGTGGCGGCGCGGCCTCGCCTGGAAGGATCGCGGCGGCATGCGGGCTGCAACTGCTCGTGGGCCTCTACGGCGGCTACTTCGGCGCCGGCATCGGCATCCTCATGATCGCGATGCTCGGCCTGCTCGGGCTGGGCGACATTCATCGGCTCAATGCGGTCAAGAACTCGCTTGCCATGATCGTCAATGGCATCGCCACGGCCGTGTTCGTCGCCGGCTCGTTTCTGGGCACGCACGACGTCTCCTGGCCGCACGTCGCCGTGATGGTGGTCGCAGGGATGGCGGGGAGCCTGGCCGCCTCGCGGATTGCCCGAAAACTCCCCGCCGCCACGCTCCGCCGGGTGGTGGCCATCATCGGCTTCGCGCTGGCGGGCTATTATTTCTGGCGGCAGTGGCAGGGACACGCATGAGAGCCTCCCTGCCGCCGCAGTCGGGCGTGTTTTAGCCCGGCGTCTTCGCTCGTCGTCGATCTTCGCCCGCCACCCTTTCGCCCCCGCCTTCCAGAGCCGCCGATGATCGTCCGCACCGCGGCCCTTACGAAGCGGTATGGCGCGTTCGCCGCGCTCGATGGCTGCACGCTGGAGGTTCGCGAGGGCGAGATCTTCGGCCTGCTTGGCCCGAACGGGGCCGGGAAGACCACGCTGCTGCGAACGCTCCTGGGATACCTCGCGGCCACGTCGGGATCGGCGAATGTCGCCGGCTTCGACTGCGGCACGCAGTCGCTGGAAGTGCGGGCGCGAACCGCCTACCTGCCGGGTGAGGCGAGGCTCTTCAGGCGGATGGACGGCCACCAGGTGCTCGATTTTTTCGCCGGGTTGCGGCGGGAGTGTGGTCGTGCCGAGGCTGCCCGGGTGGCCGACCGGCTGGGGCTCGATTGCTCGCGGCAGGTGGCCAGGATGAGCACCGGCATGCGGCAGAAACTCGCGCTCGCCGTGGTGCTCGCCACCGACGTGCCGCTGGTGATCCTCGACGAGCCGACCGCAAACCTCGACCCCACCGCGAGGTCGATCGTGCTCGACCTCGCCCGCGAGGCCCGGGCTCGCGGCCGCACCGTGATCTTCTCCTCGCACGTGCTCTCCGAAGTGGAGGAGACCTGCGACCGCGTGGCGATCCTGCGGTCGGGTCGGGTGGTGCACGAGCAGTCGATCGACGACCTCCGCCGCGGGCATCGCATTCGCGCCGATCTGCAGGGGCCGTTTCCCGGCGTGCCTGCCGAGTTTGCCGGCCGGATCACCGCCGCGGCGACCGGCGAGCGGGTGGTGCTCGAAACGGAGGAACCGCTGGCGCCCCTGCTCGGCTGGCTCTCCACGCTGCCGCTCGCCGAGGTTCGCATCGAGCCGGTCGGCCTGCAGGCGGTGTACGACCGCTTTCACAAGTCAGCATGAGGCCGACCATGGCGCATCACTCAGCGGGCGATTTCAGCAGTGGCAGCGGCTGGCTCTGGAACTCTGCCGTGTGGCGGAAGACGTGGGGCGACCAGCGGGTGCTGGTGCTCTCGCTCGCGGCCCTCTGGGCGGCGTTTCCGTGGCTCTACATCTGGCTCTCCGCGCAGATCGAGATGCCCGCCTTTCAGAACGTGCTCCTCAAGGTGATCCCGGCCGACTGGCAGAAACTGTCGGGCGTGCCCTTCTCCGAAGTGGCCACCTATGCCGGCCGCGTGGCGCTGGCCTTCGTCGATCCGGTGGTCGTGCTGGCGGCCACGGTCTGGGGCATCACGCGGGGCAGCGATGCGGTGTCGGGGCCGTTGGAGCGGGGCACCATGGAGATGACGCTGGCGGCGCCCGTGCGGCGGTCGGCGGTGTTCGTCACGCAGGCCCTGGCGACCACGGCGGCGGCGGCGCTGCTCTGCGGCATCCTGCTGGCGTCGGTGTGGTCGGTCGTGGCCGTCGGGCCGTGGGCCGGCAAGGTGGAGCCGGAGCGGTTCGTGCCCGCCGCGGGCAACGTGTTCGGCCTGATGGTCTGCATGGCCGGGATCTCGGCCTGCGTCTCGGCGGCCGACAGCCATCGCTGGCGGACGATCGGCATCATGTGCGGCTTCTACGTCGCCGCGATCCTGGCAAAGCTCGTGGGCCGGCTGAGCGGCCCGCTCGGTTGGATCGGCTATCTGTCGGTGCTCAATGCCTACGAGCCCCAGCAGCTGGTGGGAGGCGGGCCGGAGGCCTGGCGTCTCTTGGGCTGGTACGACGGCATTCTGCTGGCGATCGGCCTCGCGGCCTATGCCGTGGGCGCCGTGATTTTCAGCCGCCGCGACCTGCCTGCCCCGCTGTAAGTCTGCGTAGCGGCGATCGGCCCCGCTGCCGCATACTATTCCCAGGTACGACTCCCTGGCAGGACGGCCGATGGTGGCCCCAGTCCCGCCCGTCGCGTTCCCCGCTGCGAGGCTTCTCATGACGTCGTGTCGTTGGTGTGCCGTGGTCGCCGGGGCCGTCGTGGCCTTGTGGGTGCCGTGCCTCCGCGCCGAGGAGCAGGTCGCCGAGAATGCTGAGCCGGCCGTCGAGGTGCAGCCCGAGCCGGCCGCAGACGCGTCTGCGGCCGAGGATGGCCAGGACCTGCTCAACGATGCGATCAACGCCAAGCTCGAAATCGACGAGATTGACGACTACGCGAAGGTGCTCGATCTCTGCAAGAAGGCGATCGAGAAGGGGCTCGACGAGGGGTCGAAGAAGTTTGCCGACGACCTCTACACCGGCACCCTGATCGACCGGGCTGCGATGCTCACCGGGGCGGTGGTCGATGCCGACCAGCCCGACCAGAACTGGCGCCGGATACGCGCCTTCGCGATGCGCGACCTCAACGAGGCGGTGGCCCGCGACCCGGGGTTTGGCGCGGTGCACCTGATGATCGCGCGGCTCGAGGTCATGCCCGGCGGCAACCGCGAGCGGGCCAAGGCCGCCGCGACAAAGGCCCTCGAACTGCTCGGAGACGACCAGCTGCCACGGGCCCAGGCGAACCTCGTGCTCGCCGGCATCGAGGACGACCCCGAGCGGCAGCTGCGGTTCTACGACGCGGCCGTTGAGCTCGCCCCCCGCGATGCCACCGTCCGCCGGGCACGGGGGCTCCATCTGCTGATGCAGGACGAATACGAGCGGGCCCGCGAGGATCTCGAGGTGGCGATCGCCGAAGAGCCCGGCGACGCCTCGCTGCGGGAGGCGGTCGGCATGGCGTGCATGATGAGCGAGCAGTTTGACGACGCCCGCCAGGCCTTCGACAAGGCGATCGAACTCGATCCTGAGGCGGCCGGTCCGCTGCTGCAGCGGGCGCGGGTGTTTGCGGTGCAGGGCGACCGTGAGAAGGCGCTGGCCGACATCGATAGGGCCATCGACCTCGCCCCGCGAGACCAGTCAGCCCGGCTTCTTCGGGCGCGGATCCTGCAGCAGGCCGGGCAGACCGACCGGGCCCTCGCCGACATCGAGGCGGTGCTCGAGCAGGATGCCGAGATGCCGGCCGCGCTCGAGCTCAAGGGTCTGATCGCGGCCGAACGTGAAGACTATCCCGAGGCGATTCGAGCCTTCCGTAGGCTCGCGGCCAAGAATCCCGACGATCCCACCGTGCTCAGCCAGCTCGGGATGCTCTACCTCGCGGCCAAGCAGCCGCGGGAGGCGATCCGGCGGTTCACGAAGGCTTTGGAGGCCGACGGCGAGGCGTTTGCGGCTTTGCGGGGCCGGAGCGACGCCGAGATTTCGATCGGCGACCACGTGGCGGCGATCGCCGACCTGGAGAAGGCGCACGGGCTCATGCCCGACGACACGGGCATCCTCAACAATCTCGCGTGGCTGCTGGCGACGTCGCCGAACGATTCCATCCGCAATGGCGACCGGGCGATCGCGTTGGCCGAGAAGGCTTGCGAGGCGACGGAGTGGAAGGAGGCCCACATCATCAGCACGCTGGCGGCGGGGCATGCGGAGAAGGGGGATTTCGCCGAGGCGAAGAAATACAGCCGGCGGGCGGTGGAGGCCGACGCAGCGGCCGGCGGCAGCGTGGAAGAGCAGCTGAAGAACGAGTTGGCGAGCTACGAGACGGGCAAGCCCTGGCGGGAGCGTCAGGAGGTGCCCGAAGGGGGCGAGGCAGCCAAGCCCGTGGAAGCCGCTCAGTCCAAGGACGAATCGAGGCCGGCGAGCGATAGGCCGCCGGCGACCGCTGCCCGCGACGCGAAGCCCCGGCGGCCGTTCGACGAGTAACACGAGTCACGCGTGATCTTCGGACGGCCCCCTCGCTGTTTGCGCGAGTGAGCCTCTGATTCAGAAAGCGTAACCGCGTGAGCGGTACGGCGGCGTTTCGCAACAAGGAGTCCCCACGGCTCACGCCGTTGGGCTTCCTGACTCGGGCCTCAGAAAGCGTAACCGCGTGAGCGGTACGGCCGAAGCGTAACTGGCTGCAACCCGTGCCGTGCGAGTTGACTGTTCGGCGTGAATGCCGAGAATGAGGGAAGCCTTTCCTCCTCAGGGAGGGTTTCTTCGGAGAGTCTCTCGATGCGTTCGCGCGTAGTCGGTGGGAATGGGCGTCCTCATGCCGTGACCCGCGAGAGGAGAGAGGGCGTCTCGCGGTGGAAGTTTGCTGTGCCGCGGAGGCATCTCACGGGTGCTTCCGTGAGTTTCTTCGTTCATGTATTCGGGTTGCTGGCTTTGGCGTTGGTCGTCACGCCCGTGACGCATTCTCGATCGCACGTGCTTGCTCTTGGGCGAGCTGATGCGGAGACGATTGTTGACATCGATGAACCCTTGATGGATATCGAGTTGGTGGATCTCGCCACGGCCGAGGTCGCCGTCGTCGAGGAGCCGGTATCGGCGGTGGAGTCTGTCGAGGAAACGGCGTTGGACATCGCGACTTCCGATCTCCCGGACCTGGAGGTTGCCGAGCACGTGTTCGCTGACCCTCTGGCAGGTGTGGTCGGAATGTCGGACGTGTTCACCCGACTGCCAGATATCGGCGCTGATCAGGGCGGCGGCGGAGTGGGCTTGGGTATGGCTGCACGAGGTGCCGACGCTGGTGAGGCTGAGATCGGTCGGCGGCTTGCTCGCGCCGGTGCCAAGACTGGCGATATTCAGGTGTCGCTGGCGTGGAATAACATCAACGACATCGACCTGCACGTGATCGCACCCTCAGGCGAGCGCATCTTCTTCGGCCACCGTGCGTCTTTCTGCAGGGGGTTTCTCGACGTCGACATGAACGTCGCTCCGCAGACGATGGAGCCGGTCGAGAACGTGTTTTGGCCCCCCGGCGGGGCACCACGCGGCGTCTACCAGGTCTACGTGCACCACTTCTCAAACCATGGTGCCCGGGACCCGACGCCGTTCAGGATACGCATTCTGGTCGGTGGTCGAAAAACTCTTCTGGAAGGTGCTGTGTCTATCGGGCAGCCGCCGGTACTCGTCGCGGAGTTTCGTCACGATGGCGAGGGCCTACCATTTGAATCTGATGCCGCTGTTCGGCTCGGCGCGAAGTGAAGCCGCTCATGCGGGAAATCTCAGCGGTGAGAGGAAGCCGACGGGCAGCGGCGTGGTTCCGGTAAG
>JAGWWA010000101.1 GCA_018970605.1 Planctomycetota bacterium
CGGCGAGGCCACGTCGGGGGTGTCACGGGTCTTGGTCCAGCGGACGCGGTCGGTGCCCGAGAGATCGCCGCGGCCGGCGAGGTCGAAGGCCCCGAGGAACGAACCGCGAAACCCACTGGCGACGTAGGCCACGCCGTCGGCGGCCACGGCTGACGCGGCGGGCCGCTCGGTCTGGCCACCGCACCGCCAGAGCTCCTTGCCGGTGGCGAGGTCATAGCCCCGGGCCGCGCGCTGTCCGTTCATCACCACCTGACGGACACCCTGCGGGTCCTCGATGACCAGCGGCGTGGCCCAGCAGGTGGGCTCATCCCGCGGCGTCTGCCAGACGATGCCGCCGGTCTTCGCGTCCACCGCGAACAGCATCGAGCCCTGTTCGTGATCCCAGGGCACGAGCACGACGTCACCCGCGATCGTCGGCGACGAGCCCTCGCCGAAGCCATTGCGAATCGTCATGTCGCCGAAGTCGCGGCTCCAGAGGTGCGTGCCGTCGATCGAGTAGGCATGGAGGCCGCGGGAGCCGAAGTGCGCGTACACCCGCGTTCCGTCGGTGCAGGGGGAGGCGGAGGCGAAGCCGTTGGTCTCGTGCGTCCGCTCCTAGGGCACCGCCTTCACGACGGGTGTTCCACGTACGCTGGCCCACCGGCCGGGATTCCTCGGGTTGAAAACCTACGGCCACTTTTAGACGCCCAAGGCCACCTTCAGAGAACCTGCGGCCACATAGGAAAACATGCGGCCACTTCAAGGCACCGCGGCTGAAAACCTCGGCCACTGAACGGCAGGTCCCCATCGCTCACGCGATTGGGTTTCCTGAAGGCAGGACGAGCTCGGGGCTGCCCGTGCCCGGAAGCCGGGCTATGGGAGCAAGCGAAGCCGGGATGGCGAAGCGCAGCGGACATGCAGAGAGCGGATGCCACGATGGCATCCGCGAACGTCCGGCGACGGGCATGGGCAGCCCCGAGCGGGGCGGCGCACTCGACCGGATTCCGCAGGTTGAAAACCTGCGGCCACTTTCGGACAACCCAGGCTGATAACCTCGGCCACCGAACGGCAGGTCCCCATCGCTCACGCGATTGGGCTTTCTGGGCGCGGGCTCAGACGAGGCCCTGCCGCTTGCGGCCGATCCAGAAGAGGCCAAGGAGCGTCACCAGACCCATGGCCACGAGCGGATGACTCCAGAGCTGGAGCCGCCGCACGGCCGGCGGCGGATCGGGCAGGGCGGCGAGCGATTCCACGAGGTCCGCGATCTCGTCGGGCCGCACCACCTTGCCGCGGGTCACCTGGGCGATCTCGGTGAGCACCTCCGGCCGAGCCGCCTTGCCGATGCCCTCCTCGGCCGAGCCCTGCACGAACATCGAGGCCGCGAGCGTGTCGCCCGTCTCCTTGCAGGCGAGAACGAGTTCGTGGGCCCCCGGCTCGGTCGGGGCAAACGTGGCCGCGAACACGCCCCACTCACCGTCGCCGCCCGGCGGTGCGAACCGCACCGTTTCGACCGCGCCCGAGGGGGCCGTGATCCGCGCCGTCACCTCGCCGCGGGAGAGCGGCTCGCCGCTCGGCTCGGCCACGCGGGCATCCAGCGCGATCGTCTGGCCGAGCTGCGGCTGCTCCGGCGCGAAGGAGAGGCTCATCCGCTCGCCGCGGGCCATGTTGCGGCGGTAGGCCATCCAGCGGACCACCTGGCCCCAGAAGCGGTAGTGGTATTTGTCCTCCACGCCCTTCCGCCACCGCCAGGCGCCGTCGGTCGCCATGTAGAGCACCTTGCCGGCGCCGTACGTCCGCGTCACGAGCAGCGGGATCCGCCCAAACTCGTTGGCGGCGTCTTCGTGGACCGCAAGCACCTCGCTGCCCGCCTTGGCGCGGAGCACGGGTCCATACCACTGGCCGCCAGGGAGGCTCTCCCAGATGGCGAGGTTTTCGGCTCCACCATCGGCGAGCTTCGTGAGCAGGCTCTTGCGGCCCGCCTCGGTGAGCACGAGCCGCCGCGGACCGTCGCTCGCGGTGCCGTCGGGCCGCGCCGGATCGATCACCACCGGGCAGAGTTCGTCGAGCGGCGTGCCCGCGAGCGACGCCTGTTCGCCCCGCCAGCCCGGCATGAAGACGAGGCCGCTCGCCTGATACTCGACAAGGCCCTTGAGCAACCGGCAATCCTCGTCGGTGAGCTGTCCCTCGCCCACGCCGACGTCGCCGAGGAACACGACGTCGTATTTCGAAAGCTCGTCGAGTCCCGAGGGAAACCTCTGGATGTAGTCCTTCGTACCCCCGCCCCGTTTGCTGAGCCCCGGCTGGAAGAGCAGACACGAAACCTCGACGCCGGGATCGCGGGAGAGGGCGTTGCGGAGGTAGCGGTATTCCCACCGCGGCACCGTCTCGACGACGAGCACCTTGAGGTTCTCCTGGCGGATGGCGATCGGTGCCGTCCGCTCGTTGTTGTCGGGCAGGATTTCCCCCTCCTCCACCGGAATCGAGAGCGTGACCGTGTAGTCGCCGACCGCGGGCGGCGTCCAGTAGATCCAGTCGGTGACGGTCGCCATCGGCGGGATGCGAACCTCCTTCACGAGCTTTTCGCCGGTGCTCATCGCGAGCGTCGCCACCACCACCCGCTCGGTCGGCAATGACGAGACGACGGTGAAGGGCACGCGAACGGGCTTGCCTGCCACGCCCATCGTGGGGCAGTCGAGGCTCGTGAGATCGAGGTCGGGGAGCTTGGTGGGGCTGCCAGCCGGCACGGCATAGACCGGCACCTGCGCGAGCCTGAGCGACTGCGCCGCATCGAGCGGCGGGCGGCCCCTGTTCCAGTCGCCGTCGCTGGCGAGCACCACCGCCCGGAGCGCTGCGAACCGCTCGGCGACCTTGGCGAGCGGTTCGGCGAGGTCGGTCGCCGTGCCCGGCGGCGCTGGGGCCACGGGCTCGACCACCACCTGAAACCGCTCCTCGAGCGGCTTCCAGAACGTGCTCTCGGCGAGGGGTGCTACAGCCTCGCGCCGCGTCCGCGGACCGGTGGCACTGGTCCCGTCGGTCGCGACCACGTCTTTGGTGTCCATGCTCCGCGAGGCATCGTGAAGCACGACCACCGTCGGCTTCTCGTCGGGCCGATACTCCTCAACCCACTCGGGCTGGTTGAGGAGCAGCGCCACGAGGCACGCGATCAGGACGCGGAGGAGTTCCACCAGGCCGGTGCCGACGGCGAAGCCGCTCCGCTTCCAGGTGAGAAAGGACACGATCACCACCGCCAGCACCAGCGCGATCGAGATGCCGATCGTCCAGGGTGTGGTGAAGAACCGCAGGGCGGAGTCGCTCATGCCGCGGCCTCCAGCGGCCGTGAGGTCTTCGCGGCACGATCGGCCGCGGCGGCCCGCGGCAGACTGAGCAGGCCCTCGGCCGCAAGCGCCAGCAGCATCGCGATCAGGAAGGCCCGCCAGATCTCCTGCACGAGGCTGTCGGTGTCGCCGGCCGTGCCGGTGATCCGCTGAAATGACAATCCGCGGAACAGGCCGTCGATCCGGTCGTCGGCGACCGCCAAGGCCGCGTCCTCGGCGGCGGGACGGTTCACGGCCACCAGGCGATCGCCGCAGGAGAACACGCCGGCGTGGAGCCCCGACTCGGTGGACGGCGCCGCGGCCGGCCCGGCCAGTCGCGTCCAGTCACCGCACGCCTTGGCGATCTCCGACGCGGCCGGCCCGGCATCGGCCTGCCGCGCGCCGCCAAGCACCGCGAGCCCGCGGTCGATCGACCGCTGCACGAGCGCGTAGAGCACGACCCCCTCGGCGGCAAACGACGAGTCACGCGGGGCGGGCGTGGTGGCCACGAACGTCACGCCCTCGGAACGGCTGGCCCGCGCCACCAGCGGCGTGCCCGCCGGCAGCGAGGCCAGGGGCACGAGATCGCCCGAGAGCCCGCACGAGCGGCGGATCTCGACGTCGCCCAAGGGCAGCGCCGAGCCCGCGAGCGTGTTGGCGAGCAGGTCTTGATCCGTCCGCCACGATTCCGCCGTCGCGGGCTTGGGCGGCGCCGTCCACTCGCCCCATGCGCAGCCGACGAACTCGGTCGCGGTGGGCCGATCCGGCGCGAAGAACACCGCCTGACCGCCGCGATCGAGAAACGCCTGCACGAGTTCCGCGTCGCGACCTTCCGGAAGCGGCCCCTGCCAGAAGAGGACCGCGGCTTGATCCCAGGCAGCCGCCGCGAGGCCGCCGGGCGGCACGAGGTCTACCGGCGACGCCGCCTTGTCCGGGGCAATGGCGGCGACGAGTTCAAGCACACGTCCGGCGGCCGGGTCTTCGGCAACGATGAGTGACCGCCGCGGCGGCGGGGCGTCGTAGGCGAAGAAAAACTCGTTGTCGGCCGTGTCGGCGTCGGCGGGGATCGACACCCTTCCCCAGCCCCGCGCGGCCGCAGACGGCTCGAGCGGAATCACGTGGTTCTTGAGCACCGCCTCGCGGCCGGTGAGGTCCACGTTCACCGCGGTCGAGACGCCACCGATCTCGAACTTCACGGGGATCGTCGCCCGTTCGCCATCGGCCTGCCGCGACACCGCGACGGTGACCACCAGCCGCCGGTCTCGGCCGAGCGACTCGAGCCGTACGTTCGACGCGCGGATCGCCACGTTGCCCTTTGCCGGGGCGGCGTAAGAGAGCAGCTGGATCCGCACCTGCTGCGGCAGCTTCGCCAAGGCGTCGCGAATCCCAGCCCAGGCACCGTCGTCGGGCTTCCAGTCGTTGGCCCGCTGGTCGGAGCAGATCCAGATCTCGGTCGTTCCCGCCGCGTTCTCGCGGATGAAGTCGTAGCCGCTCTGGAGCAGGGCCGGCAGATCGGCCGCCGCCGCGACGGGTCCGGCCGTGGCGAGTTCCACGATCGCCTCGGGCGACGCCACCTCCTCGGGCCCCTTCGCCGGATCGCTCACGACCAGCACGCGACCAGCCCGGAGCGTGGCCAGCGACTCGGCGAGCTGACGGCGTCCCGTGTCGAGTTTCGATTCGCCACCGGCCGCAGCGACTGCCTGCATGCTCGGACTGCGATCGAGGATCACGATCGCCGAGTCAGGACGTCCACCGCCGGCGAGCGCGAGCCAGCCCCGCGAGAGCGGCCGGCCGACGGCGAGGATCACCGCCGCGACGGCAAGCATCCGCAGCGCCATGATCAGCCAGTGTCTGAGCCTGGAATAGCCCCGCGAGAGCGCCTTGGCGGCGAGCAGAAACTGCATCGCCGCCCACCGCACGGTCTGGAACCGCCGCTGGTTGATGAGGTGAATGATCAGCGGCAGGGCCACCAACGGCAGCGCCACGAGCATCCAGGGCTGGAGAAACGTCATCGCAGCCCCCTCCCGGCCGCCCGGCCCACGAGAAACCTCGCGAGCACCTGCTCATAGGGCTGGTCGGTGACCACGCGGTGGTAATCGACGGCCGACTCGAGCACGACCCGGCGAAGCGAGTCGAGATAGGCCTCGAGCGCCGCGTGGTAGCGGTCGGTGATGTCCACGGGATCGGCGAAGATCGCCCCGCCCCCCTCCATGTCGAGAAACCGGGTCGGTCGCTGGAACTGAAAGGCGAGTTCCTGCGGATCGAGGAGGTGGAAGGCGGCCACGTCGTGGCGGCGAAACCGCAGGTGGCTGAAGGCCGTCGCCAGCGCCTCCGGCTCGCAGAACAGGTCCGAGACGATCGCCACCACCGCCCGCTGCCGCGTCGTCTCGGCGATCTCATGAAGCACCTCGGGAAGCCTCGTGGGGCCGGCCGGCTTCGCCTCCTCCAGCACGTCGAACACGAGCCGCAGGTGCGCCGGGCTTCGCCGCGGCGGAAGCGTCCGCACGATGCCGTCGGCCACGCAGGAGATGCCGACCGCGTCGCCCTGCTGGCTGGCGAGGTAGCCGAGCGCACCGGAGATCCGCCGCGCATACTCGATCTTGCTGACGCCCCCGGAGGAAAACTCCATCGAGCCGGAGGTGTCGAGCACGAGGTAGAGCCGGAGGTTGGTGTCGGCCTCATATTCCTTCACGTAGTGGCGGTCGGAGCGGCCGAAGGCCCGCCAGTCGAGCCGGCGGAGGTCGTCGCCGGGCACGTACTTGCGATATTCGGCGAACTCCACGCTCGACCCGCGATGCGGACTGGCATGGCGGCCCGACACGGTGCCCACCATCGGCCGTCGCGCGAGCAGGGGCACGGCCGCCAGCCGCGCGAGCACGGCGGGGTCGAGAAACGAGCGTGGCTGTCGATCGGTGAACATGCGGCTGCCCCCTCGCGGCGCGGTCCGCCTACGTCGTCTGTTCGGCGACGGTTTCCTTCACCAGCCGGGCCACGATCTGCTTGGCGTCGATTCCCTCGGCCTGCGCGGCGAACGTGGTGATGATCCGGTGGGTGAGCACGGGCGCCGCCACCGCCTCGATGTCCTCCAGTCGCACCATGTAGCTGCCGGAGAGCGCGGCCCGCGACTTGGCGCCGAGCACGAGGTTCTGCACGGCCCGGGGGCCGGCACCCCAGCTCACCAGCGGCTTGAGCCACGCCGGGGCCGAGTCGCCCCTCGGCCGCGTCTTGCGGACGAGCTTGGCGGCGAAACGATAGATGTGATCGGGCACCGGCACGCGGCGGACGAGGTGCTGATAGTCGATGATGTCGGCGGCCGTCATCACCTCGCCGAGCGTGGGCGGGGCTTCGCCCGTCGTGGTCCGGGCGATCGCGACCTCTTCCTCCTCGTTCGGGTAGTCGAGTTCGACGAGGAACATGAACCGGTCGAGCTGCGCCTCGGGCAGCGGATAGGTGCCCTCCTGTTCGACGGGGTTCTGCGTCGCCAAGACGAAGAACGGCGGATCGAGATGGGACGTCTTGCCGACCACCGTCACCTTGTGCTCCTGCATCGCCTCGAGCATCGCCGCCTGCGTCTTCGGCGGGGCGCGATTGATCTCGTCGGCGAGCACGATGTTGGCGAACACGGGACCCGGCACGAAGTGAAACTCGCGGCGGCCGTCGGCCGTCTCCTGAAGGATGTCGGTGCCGGTGATGTCCATCGGCATGAGGTCGGGCGTGAACTGGATGCGGCTGAACTTCAGCGACACGCATTCGGCAAGCTTGCTGACCAGCAGCGTCTTGGCGAGGCCGGGCACACCCATGAGGAGCGCATGGCCACGGGCGAAGAGGCAGATCGTGAGCCGCTCGATCGTCTCCTCCTGGCCGATGATCACCCGGGCGAGTTCCTGCCGCAGCCGTCCGTAGACGCCGCGGAGCCGGTCGAGGGCGGCGACGTCGTCGGCGCCGAGGTCGGGGGATTGGTGTGCGGGCGCGGTCGCCATGCGGGCCTCCGGGATGGAACGAGCGGTCGGCTTCTTTCGGCCGGCCCTCTCAGGCACGTTAGTATGGCTCAAAACCGCGGCTGCCGGGACCGATCGGTATGCTACCTCGCCGACACGGAAACCGGGGTCCGGTTTCCGGAAACTGGAGCAGGAGAGCACGACTCGCATGAAAATCCTCGTCACCGGCGGCGCCGGCTTCATCGGCAGCCACATTGTCGATGCGCTCCTCCGGGAGGGACACGCCGTCGCGGTGCTCGACGACCTCTCCAGTGGCTCCCGCGACAACCTGCCCGCCGGGGTGCCGCTGCATGTGGCCGACATCGTCGATCCCGACGCGGTGGGCCGGGTGTTCGCCGCCGAGAAGCCGGACGCGGTCTGCCATCAGGCGGCGCAGATGTCGGTGAGCCGCTCGGTCCGCGAACCGCTCTTCGACGCCCGGGTCAACTGCATCGGCCTGATCAACGTCCTCGATGCCGCCGTCGCGGGTGGCTGCAAGCGGGTCGTGTTTGCATCGAGCGGCGGGGTGCTCTATGGCGACGTCACGACGCCCGCTCCCGAATCGACTCCTGCCAACCCCGTGAGCCCCTACGGGATCACGAAGTGGGTGGGCGAACGATATCTCTCCTTCTACGCCGCCGAGCATGGCCTCACGGCGGTGGCCCTCCGCTACTCGAACGTCTACGGCCCGCGGCAGAACCCACACGGCGAGGCGGGCGTGGTGGCGATCTTCTGCAAGAAGCTCCTCGCCGGCGAACCGGCCACGATCAACGGCGACGGCCGCTACGTCCGCGACTACGTCTACGGGCCCGACGTGGCGCGGGCCAACGTGCTCGCACTCCTGGCGACCGACCGCTGCCAGCCTGGCACGCTCACAAGCCTCAACATCGGCACGGGCATCGGCACCGACGTGGTCGAGCTCGAGGCCCTCATTCGGCCCGCCGTCGCGGCGGCTGCCACAACCCGCGGCCGCACGGTCGCCACGCCCGCGCCGCTGCACGGCCCGGCCCGCCCCGGCGACCTGCGGAGCAACCTCGTCGATGCGGCGCTCGCCAAGACCGTCCTCGGCTGGCAGCCCACCGTGCCGCTGGCCGATGGCATCGCCCTCACCGCCGAATGGTTCGCCGACCGCTAGGGTCGGGGTGTGGTGTGTCGGTCGGCAGCGGAATGACAGCGGGCCGTCCAACGATTCGTGAGCGACTCCGAGATAGGGGTCGACGACGCGCACGGTCGGATGGTGAATCCGACTGGGATCCCCTCGCTGGCGCTCGGGGTTTTCTGGAACCCGGACAACGAGGTCGCACCGGCAGGAAGCCCCGAGCGGGAGCGAGGGGATCACGACCTGTAGCAAGACAAAGCCCTGAAGTGCGCAACGGTTTATCCCCTCGCTGGCGCTCGGGGTTTTCTGGAACCCGGACAACGAGGTCGCACCGGCAGGAAGCCCCGAGCGGAAGCGAGGGGATCACGCCCTGTAGCAAGACAAAGCCCTGCAGTGCGCAACGGTTTATCCCCTCGCTGGCGCTCGGGGTTTTCTGGAACCCGGACAACGAGGTCGCACCGGCAGGAAGCCCCGAGCGGGAGCGAGGGGATCACGCCCTGTAGCAAGACAAAGCCCTGCAGTGCGCAACGGTTTATCCCCTCGCTGGCGCTTGGGGCTTTCTGGAACCCGGACAACGAGGCCGCACCGGCAGGAAGCCCCGAGCGGAAGCGAGGGGATCACGCCCTGTAGCAAGACAAAGCCCTGCAGTGCGCAACGGTTTATCCCCTCGCTGGCGCTCGGGGCTTTCTGGAACCCGGACAACGAGGTCGCACCG
>JAGWWA010000102.1 GCA_018970605.1 Planctomycetota bacterium
CCTCGACACGAAACTCCGGCTGCTCTCCGAGTGTGACGTGTTCGAGCGGGTTCGGCTGCTCCTCGCCGCGATCACGTCGCGGTCCGCCGCCGGCCAGCGACGAACCTTCCCGCCTGACTTCAGCCCGAACTAAATTCACGGCTGCACGGCCATCGTGGCCCGTGCAGCCTGGAAGCCCAAATCGGCCCTCCGGGCCTTGCCTGCGCGTGGCACGGCCATCGTGGCCCGTGCAGCCTGGAAGCCCAAATCGGCCCTCCGGGTGTTGCCCGCATAAAGGAGCACGGCCCTACTCAGCGAGGGGCTGCCCGTGCCCGGGAGCCGGGCTATGGGAGCAATCGCAGCCACGACCAATCCGCCTGCGGCGGATCGGTGCCCGGCGAAGCGCAGCGGACATGCATTGAGCGTCGGGCGATGGGCATTGGCAGCCCCGAGCCTGCGGTAAACGCTGCCACGCCCCCGTCGCTTACGCGATTGGGCTTTCTGGTTTTGAGGCAGACGGCTGGTAAAGTGATTTCGCCATGAATCAACCCCATTCCGTCGATCACGCCCGCATCGAGCGGGCCGTCCGTGAGATCCTTGCCGCCGTCGGCGAGGACCCCGACCGCGAGGGCCTCCTCGAGACGCCCGCTCGCGTCGCCCGGATGTATGCCGAGATGTTCAGCGGGCTTCACCAGGATCCGCGCGTCCACCTCCAGAAGGCTTTCCAGGAGAAGTACGACGAGATCGTGCTCGTCCGGGACATCGCCTTCAACAGCGTCTGCGAGCACCACCTGCTGCCGTTCATGGGCCATGCGCACATCGGCTACATGCCCGACGGCCGCGTGCTCGGCCTCTCCAAGCTTGCGCGGGTGGTCGAGGCGGTGTCGCATCGACCGCAGGTGCAGGAGCGGATGACCGAACAGATCGCCGACCTCTTGGAGCATGATCTGGGAGCGAAGGGCGTGGCGGTCGTCGTCGAGGCCACACATACCTGCATGACGATCCGCGGCGTGCGGAAACCCGGCAGCCTCTGCGTCACGTCCGCGATGAAGGGCGTGTTCCGCTCGAACGTGTCGAGTCGGGCGGAGGTGATGTCGCTCATCTACGGCAGCCGCCGGCAGTGAACGGGCGTACGAAGCCGCGGCGCGACATCACCGCGAGGAAACAGGCATGAGGCTCCTCGTCGACTTTCTCTGCCGTTTCGGCTGGGGGATGGCGGCCGCACTCGCCGTGACGCCCGCGACGATCGTGCCCGCGGGTTTCTTCCGCGTGAACCTCCTCGTCGTGCTCGGGCTGGCAAGCGTGGCCGCCTTTCTCGCCCGCGCCGAGGTGACGGGGCCGGCCTGGATCCTGGCGGCCTCGGCCGCCATCGTGGCGTGGCTCGGGAGCATCGCCTGGTTTGGTGAGCGGTCTCGGGCGGGCATGACAACATGCCGCATCGCGGCCGTGCTGCTCGCCGCGGCGACAGTGCTGGTGCAGTCGCGGCCCGGGGGGGCGGCGGCCGGTATGGCACTCGTGTCAGGGCTGGTCGTCGGCCTCACCGTGCATGCGATGCTTCTCGGCCACTGGTATCTCAACGCCCCCGGCATGAGCGTCGATGCGCTCCGACGGATGATCGACTGGGCGTTGGTGGCGTGGGGGGGGCAGCTCGTGCTCAGCCTGGTGGCCGCCGCGAACGACCCGTCGAGCGTGCGGCTCACCGGCGGCACGGCGACCGCCCTGCTGTCACTCCGCTGGCTCGCCGGACTCGTCGGTCTGCCCGTACTCCTCGTGATGAGCCGAAAAACGCTCGACATTCCCAACACGCAGAGCGCCACGGGTATTCTCTATGTGGCCTGCCTCGCCGCGATCCTCGGCGAACTCACCGCCCAGTTGCTCCGCGCCTCCTGATCGCCGCCTCCAGATCCCCGCCCCACCCACCATGCGGATCACCTACGCCTGTCCGTCGTGCGGATCGACCGTCGCCGTCGAGGGCGTGGAGTCGGCCGCCGCGATCGCCTGTCCGCGGTGTGCCGCCGCGGTGGATGTGCCGGCTGGGGCGATCGCGTGGGCCGGGCCGGGGGGCGAGCCGGTGGGCCCGGGCGCGGGCGAGCCGCGGCTTCGCCGCTGCCTGGTCTGCCCCTGCACCGAACTCTTCACGCGAAAAGACTTCCCGCAGCGGCTCGGCGTGGGAATCGTGGTCGCAGGGTTCGCCGCGAGCTGCGTCACCTGGGCGTGGCGACTGCTCGTGCCGACGTTCGCGATCCTGTTCGGCACGGCCCTGATCGACGTCGTGCTCTATCTGCTGATGCCCGAATGCCAGACCTGCTACCGCTGCGGCGCCCGCTACCGAGGCGCCGGCGGCCAGCAGGAGGGCTTCGACCTCGAAACGCACGAAAAGCATCGGCAGCAGCGGCTGCGACTCGCCGAACACGCGGCGGCGGGCCGGCCGCCGTCTCCCACCTGACGGACGCCGTCCGAGGACCGCATGGACCAGGAACGGCAGCGGATCGAGGAGGACCTCCGCGGCGTCGTCTCCGGCGACGTGATCTGTGACGACGTGGGCCGGTCGCTCTACGCCACCGACGGCAGTCTCTTCGAGGTGCAGCCGCTCGCGGTGGTGCGGCCGCGGACCGCCGAGGATGTGGCGGCGACCGTCCGCTGGGCCGCGGAGCGGGGCGTGCCGGTGCATGCCCGCGGCGCCGGCTCCAGCGTGGCCGGCGGGCCGCTCGGGCCCGGCGTGGTGATCGACTGTTCGCGGCACATGCGCCGCGTGATCGAGACCGGCTCCGACACGGTGCGGGTGATGCCCGGTGTCGTCGACGCGCAGTTGGAGCAGCATCTCGCCCGGCGCCGCCGCACCTTTGGTCCTGATCCCGCCAATGCGGTCACGACCACCGTCGGGGGCATGATCGGTCGCGACTCCTCGGGAAGCCGGTTCCTCCGCCACGGCGCCGTGCGTGGCCGACTCGTCGCGGCCGAGGTCGTGCTCGCCGACGGGTCGATCGTGGAGTGTGCACCGGCGGCGGCCAACGACTCGGCGGATGCTGAGGCATGCGGCCGGCTCGCGGCGGGCGTGGCGAGGATCGTGACCGACGCCAGCGAGATCATCGCCTCGACGCAGCCGGCGAGCCGGGCCACGCATGGCGGCTACCGGCTCAATGACCTGCTTCACGACGGCCTGGTGGACCTGCCGCGGCTGCTCTGCGGGTCGGAGGGCACGCTCGGGATCGTCACCGCTGCCACCCTGCGGACGGTGCCGGCGGATGCCGCGACCGCGGTGGGGCTGCTCCTCTTCGATTCGCTCGAGGGTGCGGCGGAGGCTGCACTGAAGATCCTGCCGCTCGGGCCGAGTGCCTGCGATCTCTTCGACCGTCGGCACCTCGCCCTGGCCCGCGGCACCAAGCCCTCGTTCGACCTGCTGATTCCGCCAGTGGCGGAGGCGGGCCTGCTCGTGGAGTTCACCGGCGACGAGCCCGCGGACACCGGCGCCCGACTCGATCAGGCGATGGTTCTGGCGCAGCGCGGCCGCACGGGCTGCATCGACGTCCGCCGGGCCGAGGATGCCTTCGACGCGGCCTTCTTCTGGGAGCTGTCGCGCAACAACGTCTCGACGCTGCACGGCGTCCGGGCCGAGATGCGGCCGGTGCCGTTCATGGAGGATGTCGTGGTGCCCCCACCGGCGCTGCCCGACTTCCTCCGGCGGCTTCAGGAGGTGCTCAAACAGCATCAGGCCACGGCGATGCTCTTCGGCCACGCGGGCCAGGGCCAGCTCCACCTCCGCCCGCATGCCGAACCGCGGCAGCCCGGTGAACGCGCGAGACTCGAGGCGCTGGCCGAGGCCGTCTATGCGGAAGCGGCGGCGACGGGCGGCACCATCGGCGGCGAACAGGGACTGGGCCTCTCGCGGACGCCCCCGTTCCGCCGGCTGTTTCCCGCGTTCGCCGGAGTCTGCGACCAGATCAAGCGGCTCTTCGATCCGAGCGGCGTGCTCAATCCCGGCAGGATCGCGACGGCAGACGCCGACTCGCCCGCTCCTTCATGGGCCTCGTTCCGGCCGTCGCTCGCAGCCGCCCCGCCGCCTGCCGTCGAGACCGACGCCGCGCCCCCCATTGCGCCGCTGCCGGTGCTCACGTGGAGTCGCGACCGCCTGGCCGTCGAGGCCGACGCCTGCAACGGCTGCGGCAGCTGCCGGAGCATGTCCGCCGCCACGCGAACCTGCCCGCGATACCGCGAGAATCCGTGCGAGGAGGCCTCGCCCCGCGCCAAGGCCGACGTGGTGGCGGCCGTGCTCGCCGGCACGATCGATTCAAAGTCGCTGTCGAGTGACGCCATGAGGGCCCTTGCCGACACCTGCTTCAACTGCCACCAGTGCCGCACCGACTGCGCCGCAGGCGTCGACATCCCGGCGCTCGTGACCGAACTCAAGGCGGCTCATCACGCGTCCAACAGCATCGACGTTGGCCGCTGGCTCCTGGCACGCGTCGACGCGATCTCGGCCGCCGCAGGCCGGTCACGGACGCTGGCCAACTGGGCGATCGCCAACCCACAGTCCCGCTGGCTCCTCGAGAAAACGCTGGGGATCGCGGCCGGCCGCAAGCTGCCACCGTTCACCGGCCGGCAGTTCATGAAGTGGGCGGCCCGCCGGGGCATCACGCGGCCGAGCCGGCGCAGCGGACCGCGTGTGCTCTACTTCCTCGACACCTACGCCCGCTGGCACGACCCGCTCCTTGCGCAGGCGTTCGTGGCCGTGCTCGAGCGAAACGGCATCGGCGTGTTCGTCGATCCGCGGCAGGTGTCGTCGGGAATGCCGCTGGTGTCGGAGGGCGACCTCGACGGGGCGCGAAAGCTCGCACGACGCAACGTCCGCGTGCTCGCCGAGGCGGTGAGGCTCGGCTACCGCATCGTCTGCACCGAACCCTCTGCGGTCACGTGCCTCACGCACGACTACCCGCTCCTGCTCGACGACGAAGAACTGCCGCGGATCACCGCCGCCACCTGCGACGCGATGACATTTCTCTGGGAACTCCATCGCGAGGGGCGGCTGAGGCTCGACTTCAACCCGCTGCCCGCGCGGCTGCTCTACCACGCCCCCTGCCACTCTCGGATCGGCGGCGCGGCCGCCACGCCGGCCGAACACGTGCTGCGGCTGGTTCCGGGCCTCTCGCTGCAGGTGGCCGACCGCGGCTGCTCGGGCATGGCCGGCACGTTCGGCCTGACCCGCGAGAACTACCGGACGAGCCTCCGCATGGGCCTCGGCCTGATGTCGGCGGTGCGTGCCGGCGGCGTCGAGGCAGGCGCTACCGAGTGCAGCGCCTGCCGGATACAAATGGAGCAGGGCACCACGAAGCCGACGGTCCATCCGCTGAAGCTGCTCGCCAAGGCCTACGGCCTGCTCCCCGGCCCTTCGCCCCACGGGCTCGATGGCCTGCTGACGGCGACGAGCGGCCGGCTGACAACCACCTGACGCCTGCTCCCCGACGGCACGCCATGCACTCCTCCGACCATGCGCATCGTGCGACGACACTGCGAATCGCCGTGTTCGCCGGGATGGCCGAACTCGTCGGGGGCAGGATTGTGGAGGTCCCGTGGCCCGGCGGCACCGTGGCGGATGCCCGCAGGCTCGTCGCCGAGCACCATCCGGCGGCGGCCACCATGCTCGCCCGCAGCGCCTTTGCCGTCGGCAGCCGCTACGTGGGCGACGGCGAGCCGCTCGCGGCGGATGACGACGTGGCGATCATCCCTCCCGTGAGTGGAGGTTGAACGTGGCACCGAACGGGAGTCCTGGAACGCGTGACCCCCTCGGACACGTGGCCTGCTGCCGCGAGCCGATCGACCCGGCGGCCGTCCTCGAGGCGGTCCGCCACGTTGATGCCGGAGGCAACGTGCTGTTCGTCGGTACCGCCCGGGGCACGACCGACGGCGTGGCAACACGCTGGCTGGAATACGACGCCCACGAACCGCTCGCAGTGGCCACGCTCGACGGCCTGCGACGAGATGCGATCAACCGCTTCGACCTCGTGGCCTGTGCGGTCGTGCATCGGCTCGGCATCGTGCCACCCGGGGAGGCGAGCGTGGCCGTGGCGACGAGTGCGCCGCATCGGGCCTCGGCCTTCGCCGCCGCCGAATGGCTGATGGCGGCCATCAAGCGGGACGTGCCGATCTGGAAGGCGGAGGAGCGGCCCGACGGCCGCCGCGACTGGCTCCACCCCGAGTCGGCCCCGCGGCCGGGAGGCAGGGCATGACCGCAGCCGCGTCGCTCGTGGACAGCTTCGGCCGCGTCCACACCGATCTTCGCATCAGCGTCACCGACCGCTGCAACCTGCGGTGCACCTATTGCATGCCGCTGGAGGTGGTCTTCAAGCCGCGCGAGGAACTGCTCACGTTCGAGGAGATCACCCGCGTCGCCGGCGTGGCGGCCACGCTCGGCATCCGCACGATCCGGCTCACCGGAGGCGAGCCGCTCATGCGGCGCGACCTGCCGGAACTGGTGCGGCAGTTGGTCGCGGTGCCGGGCATCGAGGAGGTGGCGATCACCACCAACGGACTCTTGCTCGCGGAGCAGGCGGCCGATCTCCGCGCCGCCGGCCTCGCCCGGCTCAACGTCAGCCTCGACAGCCTCACGGCGCACGGTTTCGAGCGGATCGCCCGCCGACCGGGCCTCGACCGCGTGCTCGCCGGCCTCGAGGCGGCGAAGCGCGAGGGCTTCGCGCAGATTCGCATCAACGCGGTGTCGATCAAGGGGCTCACCGAGGCGGAGATCGTGCCGCTCACGCGGTTCTGCCGCCGCGAGGGCTTTCATCTGCGGTTCATCGAGTTCATGCCGCTCGACGGCGAGGAGTCGTGGGACACGTCGCAGGTGCTCTCGGGTGCAGAGGTGCGGAAGCTTCTCGAACGCGACATCGGCCCGCTCGTGGCGGAGAACGCCGACCATCCCGGACAGCCGGCGATCGACTACCGCTGGGTGGACGGAGGCCGCGTGGGCTTCATCAATCCGGTCTCGAGGCCGTTCTGCGACCGCTGCGACCGGCTCCGGCTCACCGCCGACGGCCAGGTTCGCAACTGCCTGTTCTCGACGGTCGAGTGGGATGCCCGCAGCCTGCTCCGGGGCGGCGGGGATGACACGTCGATCGCGACACTCATCCGGGACTGCGTGGCCGCGAAACGGGCCGCCCACGGCATCGACACGCCCACCTTCGCGCGGCCCGCCCGCGCGATGTATCAGATCGGGGGCTGACGACGATGAGCGACTCCCCTTCCCGCCGCTACCTCGACAACGCCGCCACCTCGTGGCCGAAGCCCGACGAGGTGATCGCTGCCTGGAACGATGCCGCGAGCCGTGTCGGAGCGACCGCGGGTCGCGCGGCCTACCGTGAGGCTGCCGAGGCCGACGCGATTCGCCGCCGCGCGCGATCCGCGACGGCCCGCCTCCTCGGCGGCGTCGATCCGCGCCGCATCGCCCTGCCCGCCGGCTGCACGCTCGCCCTGAACATGGCGATCCACGGGCTCGTGAAGCCCGCTGACCACGTGATCGCCACGGCGGCCGATCACAACGCCACGCTGCGGCCGCTCCGCTGGCTCGAACAGGCCGGGGTGATCTCGCTTTCGATCCTGCCGTGCGACGGGCTCGGCCGCGTTGACCCTGCCGGCGTGGCGGCGGCCTGGCGACCGGCCACACGGCTGGTGGTGCTCAGCCACGCGTCGAACGTCACCGGCGCGCTGCAGGACGTGCCCGCGATCGCAGCCCTCGCCCACGACCGCGGCGGGCTCGTGATCCTCGACGCCGCGCAGTCGCTCGGGCAGGTGCCCTGTGACGTGCCCGGATTCGGCGCCGACGTCGTGGCCGCGCCGGCGCACAAGTGGCTGGTCGGCACTTCCGGGGCGGCGATCCTCTGGTGTCGCGACGGCGTCGAGCCTGCGCCGCTGGTGCAGGGGGGCACCGGCTCCACGAGCGATTCGCTCGCCATGCCGGAGGCTTTTTCCGACCGGCTGGAGGCGGGCACGCCGGACGTGCCCGCCCTCGCGGCCCTCGCCGCCGCGATTGGCTGGCTCGAAGAGCGGGGCGTGGCGGCCGTCGGCGAAGGCTGCCGAGGGCTCGCAGCCGATGCTGCCGCGAGGCTCCGGCAATGCCGCGGCGTTGCCGTGCAGTCGGTGGCTGATGGCGCGCCGATTGTGAGTTTCACCGTCGAGGGCTATGCTCCCGCCGACGTCGCGACGGTGCTCGAGACGGCTGCGGACGTGCAGGTGCGGTCCGGGTTTCACTGCGCCGCCCTGATCCACGAGCACCTCGGCACGCGGCACGACGGCACCGTGCGGGCGAGCTTCGGTCCATTCAACACCACCGCCGACGTGGCGGCATTGGCCGCTGCCGTCGCGGAACTCGCCACCTGATCATGCAAGGAAGGGAATGATGGCAGGAATCCCCAAGGATGTCTGGTATGCAGGAGGCCTGAGGTTCCAGTGCACGCAATGCGGCGACTGTTGCTCCGGCGCCGAAGGCTACGTCTGGGTGAACCAGGCGGAGATCGACGCCATGGCCGCCCGCACGGGGATGACCACGGCGGCGTTCGAGAAGGCCTACGTCAAGAAGGTCGGCGTGCGCCGGTCCCTCAAGGAGCGACCGAACGGCGACTGCGTGCTCCTCGACAAGACCACGCGGAAGTGCACCGCCTACGAAGAGCGACCTCGGCAGTGCCGCACCTGGCCCTTCTGGGATTCGAACCTTGCGAACCCCGCCGCCTGGGCGGAAGCGGCCGAAGCCTGCCCCGGCTGCAACAAGGGCAACCTCGTCCCGCTCGAAACCATCGTCGAGCAGGCTTCAAAGATCCGGATCTAGTTTTACGGCTGCGGGGCCATCCATGGCCCCCGCAGCCGTGGCCCGGCGCGGGCGAAGCCAAGGTTCGCCTGGCCGGGCATCGGCCGGCATCCTGCCGTGCGGTTTGTACGGCTGCCGGGCTAGAGCGCGTCTGAGATACGTGTATCAACGGCTCGGGGGCGGCAAAAGTCTCGTCGCCGGGGCGAGGATACGCCCAAGGCTCCTCGAGCGTTCGCCGACCCCCTCGCCTACCCGCTCAGGATTTCCAACT
>JAGWWA010000103.1 GCA_018970605.1 Planctomycetota bacterium
CCGCCCCGCTCCCCGACCGCTCGCCTTGCGGTTCCCCGTCGCCCGATGCCGATGATGATGGCAGGGGCGGGGTGCGCGCCGACGCACTCTCGCGAACTTGCCCAGTCCCCCCAAGCGACAGACTCCGCGGGCCCGCCTCCACGCCGATGCACGAGCACCCCACCACGCCGAGCCGAATCGAGCGGCTGATCCACAGCCCCGCCGTGCGTTCGACGTACGCCAGCCTCCTCGCGCATGTCCTGATCCTGATCGGCCTCGCGCTCCTGCTGATTCCATCCCTCGAGAAGCCACGGCCTCGGCCGCTGGTGATCGCCATGGCCGACGCCGAGTCCATCGACATGGTCGCGGGCGCCGCCGCTGGCGGCGATGTGGGGACCGAGGAGATCGTGGTGCCGCTGACGACCGAGCCGGTCCCGCCGGTCGACGACGCCACCGCGGTTGATCCGCCGATCGTACCCGTCACCGACCCCGTGGCCATCGTCCCCGACGCACCGGAGGCAGACCAACGGCCCCGCACCGAACCGATTCACGCGATCGCGGCCTCGCTGGCGCCTCAGCCTCGCCCGGGCTCAGTCGCGACGGGGCGATCTCCCTTCGAGGGTCGCCGTGGGCCGACTCGCGGAAAGGGGCTTCTCGAACGCGGTGGCTCGGCAGCAAGCGAAGACGCGGTGGAGCGCGGCCTCGCCTGGCTCGCACGTCACCAGGCGATCGACGGCTCCTGGCGGTTCGACCTCTCCGGCTGCCGCTGCGACGGCGGTTGCCGTGATCCCGGAACCGTGGCCAGCACGACGGCGTCCACCGGCATCGCGCTCTTGCCCTTCCTTGGAGCAGGTCACACGCACGTGGATGGCGCCTATCGCGAGACCGTGACCCGCGGAATCTACTACCTCATGAGCCGCATGCAGCCCACGCCCCGCGGCGGCGATCTCGGCGAGGGAACGATGTACGGCCACGGTGTCGCCACGCTCGCGCTTGCCGAGGCGTTTGGCATGACCCACGACCAGGCGCTGACGAAGTATGTCCGCGACGCCGTGCGGTTCATCGAGACGTCCCAGGATCTCCACGGTGGCGGCTGGCGCTACCTGCCCGGGCAGCCCGGCGACACCACCGTCACCGCCTGGCAGCTCGCCGCCGTGAAGAGCGCCGGCATCGCCGGGATCGCGATTCCATCGCCGACGATCGACGGCGTCGTCCGCTTCCTGGACCGCGTGCAGGTGCGCGGAGGCGAGGCCTACGGCTATCAGGCCCCGCAGCCGCGTCCCTGCACGTCGGCGATCGGGCTGCTCTGTCGCCTCTACACCGCATGGCCGAACGAGGCGACGATCGACCGCGGCTTGGCGGCGCTCGCGAAGGGCGGGCCCGACCCGGATGCGATCTATCTCAACTTCTACCTCTCGCAGGCGCTTCTGCAGCGGGACCATCCCCTCTGGCAGCGATGGAACGCCCGCAACCGCGACCAACTCGTGGCCCGCCAGGCCGCCCGGGGCCACGAAACGGGCAGCTGGTTCCTCACCGACCAGGACACGGCGCCGGGTGGCCGACTCGCCCACACGGCGCTGGCGGTGCTCACGCTCGAGGTCTACTACCGGCTGCTCCCGATCTACAGCCCCGACGCAGTCGCCGGCGGCTGGTAGGCCGCGACCGATACCCGCCTATACTGGTCGTGGGAAACCTCCGGAAGTCTGTGGAACGCGGCCATGCGACCGATCACCTATTCCGGGCTGGTGGTGGTGGTGGCCATCGCCTGCGCCGCGATCGGGTGGCTGGGGATCGCCGGCTGGATCGCCGTGGCCGTCGTGATCGCCAGCGTGGGCATGCACGTCGCCGGCAACGCGCTGGGCACGACGCTCCGCGAGGCCGCCGATCATGACCTCGCGCGGTTTCGCCGACGTCCAGCCGCACCGGCCGAACTACCGCGGCCGAAGCCGACGCGGCTCGAGCGGCGACAGAGCCTCGGCCGACTCGTTCCCGTGTCTGCCGGCATCGGCGCCACGGTCGGCGGCGTCACCGGTGCGGCCGCCCTCGCCATGTTCACCTCCGCCAGCCTCGCCGGCGCGGCCCTGGGAGGCATCTCATCGGGCGTGATCGGAGGCCTGTTCGGGTTCCTCGCCGCGAGTTTCATCGAGATCATCCGCACGAGCCTCCGCGACGCCATCGCCGCGGAACGCTCGTCTCTGACCGCGGACCGCTGAGGTCGTCCTCCGGTGGAACGGCCGGGCGACCCGTGGTACAACCTCGGGGCTCCTCGACCCCGTTTCCGACCACATTCCGGAGAGATTTGTCATGGCCAAACCCCACCGCGGCCTCAAGAAAGCCAACCACGGCTCCCGGCCCGCCAACAGCAAGGCCCGGAAGGCCAAGCGCAAGCACATCCGCACCTGACCCCGCGGCCCGCGCCGCACCGCCCGAGGACATCCCCTTGGCCCCGCGCGACTACATCATCCACCCCAGCGAATACGACCTCGACAGGGTCATCGCCGACATCCACGAGATCCGCCGCTGGAACAAGCAGCGGTTCGAGATGGAGCAGTTGACGGCGATCGTGCATGAGGAGCATTCCCGCGGCCTGTGCGTGGGCTACAAGGACGTTACGCCCGACGAGTTCTGGGTTCGTGGGCACTTCCCCGGCGTGCCGCTGATGCCCGGCGTGCTGATGTGCGAGGCGGCCGCTCAGCTCTCCAGCTATTACACCCAGCGACACAACCTGCTCGACGCCGAGGTGATCGGCTTCGGCGGCCTCGAAGAAGTGCGGTTCCGCGAACCCGTCCGCCCCGGCGATCGGCTCGTGATCGCGGTCGAACGGGTCCGCGTGAGGCCGAAGGCGATGATCGTCTGCCGCTTCCAGGGCCTCGTCCGCGAGAGCATCGTGGTCGATGGCGTCATCAAGGGCGTGCCGCTGCCCATCGAGATCCTCGCCCAGGTCGACAAGGCCGCCACCTGACCGCGGTCCAGCCCGTCGTGACGATCGGGCGCCCCTCCTTCTCGACCGCCCCGCCATGCCTCGCCGTCCGCCACGCAAGCCCGATCCGACGCTCGACCTCGCGTGGCATCTGATCCGGCTCGGCACGCTGCCGGTGCCGTGCGACCCGCGAACGCTCTTTTCCCGGGAGGCACCGCTCGAACTCGAAGTGGGAAGCGGCAAGGGACTGTTCCTCGCGACCGCCTCGGTCAGGTCGCCGGAGCGAAACTTTCTGGGCGTCGAACTCGCCGCCGGCTACGCCCGGCTCTGCGCCAGCAAACTCGCCGCCGCGGCCGTGCCGAACGCCCGCATCGTGCAGGGCGACGGCACGTTCTTGGTTCGGAGCCTGCTCCCCGACGCCTGCCTGGGTGGCATGCACGTCTACTTTCCCGATCCGTGGTGGAAGGCTCGTCACCGCAAGCGGCGCGTGCTCTCGGAGACCTTCCTGCGGCACGCGGGCCGCGCGCTGCCGCCCGGCGCCACGCTGCACGTGTGGACCGACGTCGAGGAATACTTCACCGAGTCGATGGCCTTCGCGGCCGCGACGGGCCTGTTCGCGCCGCCGCGGGAGGAGTCATCTCCCGACGCCACGCACGACCTCGACTACCGCACGCACTTCGAACGACGAACGCGGCTCGCCGGCCAGCCCGTCTGGCGTGCCGCCCTCGACCGCAACGAGGCACCCGCCGGCTGCGAGCGGGAGATCCCGTCGGCTCCGCCTGCCGATGACCGCGTGTGATGGCGGCCATCCTCGATCCTGTGGCTCATCACCTCTCGTAGCGCAGGTTTTCAACCTGCGTGCCTCGCCGTTTCGCCTTTGGCTCGGGACTGCCCATGCCCGTCGCCGGACGCTCGCTGCGCCCATCCTGGCGATCCTGTTCGGCACCGCAGTTGCCGGAGGGGTGAGTCCACGCCTTGCGTGGGTCGGGGTCGCCCATACCCTCTCGCCGGACGTTCACGTCGGCCCTCCAGGCCTCCGTTCACTGCGGTGGAAGCGGCGCTTCGCAATCCTTGCTGCGCTGGCTTCCACAGCCCGCTCGAGGGCACGGGCGACCCCTCCCGATGCGGCGGTCGCGTTCGGTGCCGACCTTGCGAAGCCGCGAGAGCAGTGGACGGATCCTCCGCAGGCGCTTCAGTCCCTGCGCGTCCTGATCGCGGATCTCGCGATTCTTTCGCTCGGCCATGCGAGCACGATACCGCCGTACTCAGCAGCGCGCAAGTCTCTCTGGATTACTCAGATTCCCAGGACGGCAGTGCGCAAATCCTGTGCCGAACAGGATTGCCATCCTGGGCTTCGCTCGCTCGATGCTGACTTCGCTTCGCCGTCCATGACTGCGCGCTTGTCAGCCATGCCGGTTCCCGGGCACGGGCAGCCCCTCGCGGCCTCTCGTAGCACAAGGTTTTCAGGCTGTGTATCCACGGTTCGCATAGGAAGGGGGAGCAGCCAGATCGGAGGCACGCGCAGAAGCCGGTGACACTTGTGAACGACGAACGCCGACATTCCGACCGAGCAGAGAACTCACAAGTGCCGCCGGCGCCGAGCATGCCTCCGGCCGGCTGCGGTGCCGCACCAACTCGCGAAGCTCACGTGCGAGCCGCTACCGGGCCGTCTCGTAGGTTCGTCCGGCGGCACCGCGCGTCGTCTGGGCCACGGCGATCTCGTAGAGTCGCTCGCCGGCCGGCGTCGGATACCGGCCCGTCAGGCAGGCCTGGCAGAGGTCGGCTGCATCGAAACCGATGGACCGGGCCACGGCCTCGATCGGCAGGTAGCGGACCGAGTCGGCCCCGAGCCTGGCGGCCATCGCCGCCTGGGCCGACTCCGTGAGCAGGCCGTCCGGCAAGAACTCCGGCGCAAAGAGCTCGTCGATCGTCGACATGTCGATGCCGTAGAAGCAGGGGGCCACGATCGGCGGACAGGCGACCCGCACGTGAATCTCGCGGGCGAGTCCGAGCGACCGCATCCGCCCCAGCAGGACCTTCATCGTGGTGCTGCGGACGATCGAATCCTCCACGAGGATCACCCGCCGGCCCTCGAGCACCTCGCGGAGCGGCGTGTATTTGGTCTCGGCCTTCTGCCTCCGGCTCGACGCCCCGTCGATGAACGTGCGGCCGGTGTAACGATTGCGGATCAGTCCCTCGACGCACGGCACCGAGAGCCGGAAGGCCATCGCGTCGGCCGCCGCCTTGCTCGTGTCCGGAACCGGCACGACCACCGTGTCGCCGTCGATCGGCACCGTCTCCAGCCGCGCAAGTTCCTCCCCGAGTCGCTTCCTCGAAAGATACACGCTGCGGTCGTCCATGGTGCTGGCGACATTGGCGAAGTAGACCCATTCGAAGAAGCAATGCGCCTTCCGCGGCGACTCGGCGAACCGCTCGATGCGCATCCCCGTGGAGTCCACGATCAGGGCCGTTCCCGGCTCGAGCGTGCGGATCGACTCGGCCGAAAAGCCGAGGTTGAGCAGGGCCACACTCTCGCTGGCCGCCGCCACGAGCGAGCCGGCACAGGCGTATTCCATCGGCCGGATGCCCAACGGATCGCGGGCGACGATCAGCCGGCCGCAGGCGTCGAGCACCGCGATGTTCCAGGCGCCGTCAAACCGCGCGGAGATCGCCGCGAGCAGCTCGACCGGGTCGGGATCGGCGTCGCCCGCGAGCTCCCTGCCGATCGCGTGCATCAGCACTTCGGTGTCGTTGTCGCGCGCCAGGTGGTTGTCGTCGGCGGCGAGGATCTCGGCCCGCAGTTCCGGGTAGTTGGCGAGCTGGCCGTTGAATCCGAACGCAAACCACTTCCGCTTCTGGATGTGCGGCCGCTCGAGCGGCTGGGCGTAGCCCCTGTCCTCCGCCCCGCAGGTCGCGTAGCGGACGTGCCCGATCGCAGCCCGGCCCGCGTGCTGTTCCATCAGGCTCTCGTACTTGCCGCGGTGGTTCATCCGAAACACCTCGCTGACGCTGCCCACCTCCTTGTAGGTGGCGAGCAGCTGGCTGCGGGAGGGATTCCAGGCGGTCATGCCGGCGGACAACTGGCCGCGGTTCTGGATGTCGAGCAACATCCGGGGCATCAGCCGCGAGATCTCCTCCGGCCCCTGATCCGGGCAGAGCGGGCTCGGCTCGCCGCCCGGGAGGTGGTAGATGGCGGCCAGGCCGCACTCGTGAAGCAGGTCGCTCATCGGGAGGAGGCCTCGGCGGGGCTGCGGGCATCCGGCGATGATCAAAGCCGCGGATGCCGACCAATCATAGAGGTCGCATCGCGGGCCGCTCAACCATCCGCCACCGCGCCGCCGGATTCGCGGCCAGGCGGCGTTGCCGCGAATCGCCGCCAAACCGCCGCGGGTGGCCCGAGGGGGCATGGCGCAGGTACGATACGCGACCTTGCGGACCCTCGTGGATCGCCCCCGCGCCTCGTCGCCATGACCGACCCGCTCCGCCACGAGATCACCACCGCCGCCGACCCGATCGTCGTCAAGGTGGGTACGCGTGTGCTCACCGGCCCGGATGGTCTGCTCGACGCCGCCCGGATCGAGTCGCTCGGTCGGCAGATCGACGCGGTCGCCGCAGCAGGCAGACGGGTGGTGCTCGTCAGCTCGGGAGCGGTCGGAGCCGGCATGGGCCGCCTCGGGCTCACCAAACGGCCGAGTGAACTGGCGAAGCTCCAGGCCGTGGCGGCGATCGGCCAGAGCTGCCTGATCGAGGCCTACGAACGGGCGCTCCGGGGCCGAGGCCGCCACGTCGCCCAGGTGCTGCTGGTCGCCGACGACCTCCAGGACCGGTCCCGCTACCTCAACATCCGCACCACCCTGCTCACGCTCCTCGACCTCGGGGCCGTGCCGGTCATCAACGAAAACGACACGGTGAGCGTGGAGGAGCTGCGGACGTCATTCGGCGACAACGACCGCCTCGCCGCGTTGGTGGCCACGGTCATCGGGGCACCGCTGCTGGTGCTCCTCTCGGATGTGGAGGGCCTCTTCGACCGCCACCCCTCGGAGCCCGGTGCGACGATCGTGCCGCACGTGCCGCGGATCGATGCCGCCGTGGCCGGCCTCGCCAAGGACACCCTCGGCGGACTCTCGAAGGGGGGCATGGCGAGCAAGATCGCAGCCGCCCGGATCGTCACGGAGGCCGGCGGCAGCTGCGTCGTGGCTTCCGGACGCGACGACGGCGTGATCGAGGCGATCTGCCGCGGCGAGCCCATCGGGACGCTGTTCACGGGCCGGTTCGAGACGATGCCCGCCTGGAAGCGCTGGCTCGGCTGGTCGGCCGATGCCCGCGGAACCGTCGTGGTCGATGCCGGCGCCCGGGATGCCGTCGTCACCGCCGGCCGCAGCCTGCTTGCCGCCGGCATCCGCTCCCTCGACGGCGACTTCGCCTCGGGCGATGTCGTGGCCCTCGCCGATGACCGCGGCCAGGTGTTCGCCCGCGGACTGGTGAACTACTCCGCCGCCGACCTGCGGCGAATCGTCGGCCTGCGGACGGAACGGATCGCGGAGGTGCTCGGCTCCACGCCCTATGGCGAGGTCGTGCACCGCGACAACCTCGCCGTCATCGACCGGAGCGGGGCCGAGCCGCGGTAACCCACCGACCATGCTCCAGGAAATCCTCATCGTTCTCGCCCTGATCCTCGCCAACGGGTTCTTCTCCGGCGCGGAGATGGCGATCGTCGCCAGCCGGCGCGGCCGCCTGCGGGCACTGGCCGAGAAGGGGGATCGCCGGGCTCAGGCGGCGCTCGATCTGGCATCGAGCCCCGACCGCTTCCTCCCGACCGTGCAGATCGGCATCACGCTCGTGGGCACGCTGGCCGCCGCCTACGGCGGCGACCGTCTGGTGAGCGGGTTCACGGCGTGGATCGCCGACCACGCGTCCCCGGGCATCGCCGCGGTGGCCCGGCCCATCGCCCTGACGGTGTTCGTGATGCTGCTTTCGTTCGTCACGCTGCTCCTCGGCGAACTCGTGCCCAAGCGACTGGCCCTCCGACAGGCCGAGACCTTCGCCCGCCTCGCGGCCCCGGCCATGCAGTTCTTCGCCTGGATCGCCCGGCCGCTCGTCTGGGGCATGAGCACGGCCACTTCGGCCGTGCTCTTTCTGCTCGGCGCCCGCAAGCAGACCGAGCCGAGCGTTTCGGTCGATGACATCGAGCACCTGCTGGAAACGGGCCGGGCCGAGGGCATCCTCGAGGCGGTCGAACTGTCGGTGGCCAGCGAGGCCCTGCGGCTCGGCGAGCGGAGCGTTCGCGACATCATGCGGCCACGGATCGACGTCGATGCCCTCGACATCGACACGCCGCAGGGGGAGATCATCGGCGCCATCGCCATGGCAGGCTACTCGCGGCTTCCGGTCTACGAGGGATCGCTCGACCACATCATCGGCTACGTCTCGATCAAGGACGCACTCCGCCACGCCTGGATGGGCTGGCCGATCGAGTTGCGGAAGATGCTTCACCGGCCGATTTTCGTGCCCGAGACGATGCCGCTCGACCGCCTCCTCGAACTCTTCCAGAAGGAGCGGAACCAGCTTGCCATCGTGCTCGACGAATACGGCGGCACCGAAGGCCTGGTGACGCTCGAGGACGTGCTCGAGGAACTGGTCGGCGAGATCCACGACGAGCACCGGCAGGCCGACTCCCACGCCTTCGTGCAGCGGGAGGACGGCTCGTGGCTCGTCGACGGCAGCGTCGCCGTGGACGACCTCGTCGATCGCTTCGGGCTCAAGGGCGATCCGCTGCCCCGCGACTACACCACGATCTCGGGGCTCGTGCTCGCCGAACTCGAGCGGATTCCGGCCGCGGGCGACATCATCAGCTGGCGGGGCCTGCGGATCGAGGTGGTCGACATGGACGGGCGGCGGATCGACAAGCTTCTCGTCGCCCGAGCGTAGGGCTCGTCGAGCCTTTTACGGCTGAGAGCTTACGGCTGAGGGGTTAGAGCGCGTCTGAGATACGTGTATCAACGGCTCGGGGGCGGCAAAAGTCTCGTCGCCGGGGCGAGGATACGCCCAAGGCTCCTCGAGCGTTCGCCGACCCCCTCGCCTACCCGCTCAGGATTTCCAACTCATCGCTACAG
>JAGWWA010000008.1 GCA_018970605.1 Planctomycetota bacterium
AGCTGACGGAGACATCGACGCCATCGAGCGGCAGCGGATGGCAGAGCGGGATGATGTCGCTGGTCCGCTTGGCGGCCATGATGCCGGCGATCCGGGCGGTGGCCACGGCATCGCCCTTGTCGAGAGTGCGGGCCTTGATGCGTGCGACTGTCTCTGGCCTGGCACGCAACCGGGCCGACGCTTTCGCCGTTCGAGGGGTGACGGGCTTGCCGCCGACGTCGACCATCCGGATGCCGGGGGAGTCGTCACTCATGCCGCTGAGCATACCCCGAAAATGCCGTCGGCCGGCCCGCTGGTGGCGGACCGGCCGACGGTTCGGGGTCGGACGCTATTCCTGTCGGCTCGCCTGGACGGCGAGCCTGGCAGCCGCGGGAACCCTTGGCGTTCCCGTCGGCTGGCTAGGTTGTCACCGGCTCGCCTGGACGGCGAGCCTGGCAGCCGCGGGAACCCTTGGCGTTCCCGTCGGCTGCCTGAGCCCGCCGGGGCCATGGATGGCCCGGCGGGCGCTTAAACCAGTTCCTTCCGGGCGCCGATCAGCGTCCGGAGGCGTTCGGCGAGCAGGGCCACGTCGAAGGGCTTCTTGAAGCTCTCGTTGACGTGCGCCCGATCGACCGTGATCTGCGAGCCGTCGTCCGGCAGCAGGGCGATCACGATCGTGTCGGCATACTCCGGATTGCGACGCAGGTTCTGGCAGATCTGCTGGGCGTCGATTCGGCCGATCGAGTAGTCCACCACGATGCAGTCGGGATGGAAGCTCTCCGCCTGAATGCCGGCCTCGAAACCGCTGGCGGCGACCTGGATCTTGAAAGACCGCTCGACCGGCAGCTGTTTCTTCAGGTTCTCGATGAGCACCTGATCCTGGCCGACGAGCAGCACCTTCGCCATCGCCTCGTCCTCGAGGTCGCCCAGCGGCATGCCGTGCTCCTTGAGGAACTTGATGAGATACTCCCGCGGAATGCGGCGGTCCTGGCTGCCCGGAATGCGGTAGCCCTTGAGGCGCCCCGAGTCGAACCACTTGCTCACCGTCCGTGGTGCGACTTTACAGATTTTGGCGACCTGGCCTGTCGTGAAAACCTTCATCGTCTGGACTCCCTGTGGGATCGTTCGTGTCCGGATATGTCCATGGCCAGTCCGCACTCTTCCGAGCGTCGAACACAGCCCCCCTGTGACGCGGACTGCTTCGTGGGGACGCCCGCGTCGTCGTGCCCCACGAAGGCCGGCCAGAGGCGCGGAGGGGGCATGTGAATGCCGGCCCGCCGGGCAAGCGTCCCTTGGGCAGGACGCCTCCCGATCGAGGCCGTGACTCGCAGGTTCCCCCCCTGCGCCGCACCAACGGAACGTCGGGATTGCTCCCAGACACCCCGTGGCATGGCCGTCCAGCAGGGTAGATCGAAAGATCACGTCGTGAGACTTGAGCCGTTCTTCACGAACGCGCCGGTGGCATCGCTCGACCGGCCTGTGCCGAAGACGCCGGTCACGACGCAAACCGCTGGAATTCAGAGGGATGCAGCCGGTTCAGCCTCAGGCCGCCCGCGCCGAAGGGCGGGTGGCCGCCGCGGTCGATTCGAACCGTACGCTCACGCGCTTGGAGACCCCCGACTCCTCCATGGTGACGCCGTAGAGCGTCGTGGCAGACGCCATCGTCTTTTTCGAATGCGTCACCACGATGACCTGGGTGGACGAGAGGAAATCGCGGAGGACGGCCACGAACCGGTCGACGTTGGCCTCGTCGAGTGCGGCATCGACCTCGTCGAGAACGCAGAACGGACTCGGCCGCGATTTGAAAATCGCCAGCAGCAGGGCGACGCAGGTCATCGTCTTCTCGCCGCCAGACAGTAGGGAGATGCTACGGGGCTCCTTGCCGGGCGGTCGGGCGACGATCTCGACCGCCGCCTCCAGCAGATCGACGCCCTCCTCGAGCACGATGTCGGCCTGGCCGCCGCCGAAGACCCGCTCGAAGAGGTCGCGGAAGTAGCCCCGAACGGTCTCGATGGTCTCGCCGAGCAGCCGTCGGCTTTCCTCGTCGATCGTGGCGATCAGCTGCTCGATCGACTCCTTGCCGCCGGTGACGTCCGCGAGCTGGGCCTCGAGCTTCGCCAGTCGTTCGGCGAGCTCCTCCGCCTCCTGGAGCGCCTCCAGGTTGACCGACGTCATCGAGCCGAGCTTGCGGCGGAGTTCCTCGATACGGGCCTCGAGGTCGCCGCGGTCGTCGGGAATCGGTTCGTCGTCGCCGCCGTCCTCCACGGCGGTGTCGTTCGCAGTGACGGTGGCGGCGTCGATGTCGATGTCGTATTCGTCGCGGATTCGCTCCACAATCCGGGCCCGCTGGTGGCGGGCCTCCCCCGCCTCGAGTTCCAGCGAATGCAGCCGTTCCGAGAACGCCGTCGCGGCGGCCCGAGACGACTCGATCGCCGCGGCCACGGCCTGCCGCTCGGCGTCGAGATGCTCACCGGCATGGAGCAGGCCGGTCAGCATGGTGGCGGACTGTTCGGCCACCCAGGCAGCCTCCGCCCGGGTCGCCGACGCTGCGAGCAGCTCGAGCTGGTGATCGTCGGCCCGCTGACGCGCCAGGGCCAGGCGGTTCCGTGCATCGACGACATCGGCCTGCCTCGCGGCGAGCGTGGCCGCCGCGGTCGTGACGGCATCGCGAGAGCGGGCGAGCTTTTCCGCGGTGGCGGCCTCGTCCACCCGCAGGCGGTGGATTTCGTCGATCGTGGCGCCGCGGTCACGTTCGACGGCGTCGATCACCGCCTGACAGCGGTCAACCTCCTGCCGCGCTGCGGCGAGCGCTGATCCGGCGGCTTCGAGGTCTCGGCCGGACGACTCGCTGGCCGACTCGGCGGCGATCGACCTCTGATCGGCTCGTCGGGCCTCCGCCTCCGCCAGCGGGATCGACTCGCCTGCCGACCGCTCGTCGCGGCAGACGCGGGCCAGATCGGCCCGTGCCGTGGCGAGGGCCTCGCCCGCTTCCTGGCGGCGCGTGGCCGCCAGGGCGATCTCGCCCGCGCGAGACTCGATCGCCATCTGCGCGGCGTCGATGTCGGCCTGGACTCGTTCCACCGCCCGCGACAGTTCGGCATGCCGTTCATCGAGCGCGCGGAGTTCGCTGCGGCGAGCGACGAGGCCTGTCGTTCCGGCGGGCGAGCCGATCGTAAACCCGCCGTCGGCCATGAGGCTCGCGCCGTCGCGGGCAAGAAACAGCGTGCCCGGGGGAGCGGAAGCGAGCAGCGGGAGCGCGTGTTCGACCCGCTCGACGATCCATGCGCGGCCGAGCAATCGGCGGATGAGATCGGACATGGCCGGCGCCTGCCCGCCTTCCGCGATCAGCCGGTCGAGCCGGCCGACGATGCCCGGATGAGGGTCGGGCTCGAAGCCGTCTGGGTCGCGAAGTTGGCCACCGGCGAGGAAGCCGATCCTGCCGCCGGCGGCGAGGACGGCGTCGGCGGCGGGGGTGGAAGCCCAGGCGGCATGCCAGCCGATCGCCTCATCGAGCGACTCGACCACGAGGCATTGCCCGAGTTCACCGAGGGCGAGGTCGACCAGCGGCGCCCACTCGACGCCTGCGACGACGAGGTCGGCCAGCACGCCGGCAAGGCCCGGCACCGTCGCCGCCGCCTCGTCGTGGAGCAGGCGCCGCGACGCCTCCGAGATCCCCTCGTGCCGGTCGACGACGTCCTGAAGCACCGTGCGGCGCTCGCGGCATGCTTCGAGCGTCGCCTGCCAGCCGGCAAGGTCTCGCCACGCCTTGCGCAGGGTGGTGGTGGCTTCCCGCTGGGCCGTCTCGAGGGATTCGAGTTCGCCGGCCACCGATGCCAGCCGGGCCTCGAGCGACTGCAGGTGGCCCTCGCACGCCGCCCGCGACTCGCCGAGCGCGGCATGCCGCCCGCGAGCTTCCGCGACCCTTTGATGCGCCGCCGTGGCGGCCGCGCGGGCGCCGTCAGCCGCGGCCATGGCCCGTTCGTGCTCCGATTCGAGCCTCAGGTGCCGGCGGGAAAGCTCGGCCAGCGACTCCGTCGCGGCCTTGAGTGCCTCGCGGGCCGCCGTCGCATCGTGATGCGAACCAGCCACCGCGGTCTCCCTCGTGTCGAGCGCGGTCCGCAGCGTGCCGAGCGTCGCGGCGATCGCCGCGGCGGCGGTTTCGGCCGAGGCGAGTGCGGCGGTCGCCGTCCTGTCGGCATCGATGGCGGCTTCCACCGCTTCGGCGGCCCGGGCGAGGTCGTGTTCGAACTCGCTGCGGCGTCCGCGGACGAGCGTCTCGGTGGCTTCGGCGGCCGCCAGTCGCTGGCTCTCCGCGGCGGCCGCCGCACGAGCCGACGTGAGTCGGGGATGCAGAGACTCCGCGTCGGCGGACAGCGTTGCGATCGAGGCCGCGAGATCGACGACCCGCGACTCGTTGTCGGCCGCAGCCGCCCGCGCGGCGGTGAGCGACTCCTCGACCGTGCCAATGGCGGCATCGACGCCCGAGAGGTCGCGGGTGGCGGCGGCGATCCGCAGACGGCGGAGACGATCCTGCATCGAGCGCCAGCGGCGGGCGCGGGCCGCCTGGTGGCGGACCGTCTCCAGGCGGCTGGAAACCTCGCCGACGATGTCGGCGAGCCGCTGGCGGTTCTGTTCGGCTCGTTCGAGGCGGCGGAGCGACTCCGCGCGGCGGCTGCGGAACCTGGTGATGCCCGCCGCCTCTTCGAAGACGGCACGCCGGTCGCGACCGGACGCGACGAGCAGCGCATCGACGCGGCCCTGCTCGATGACGCTGTATGCCTCCGTCGCCGCCCCGGTGCCCGAGAAGAGTTCGCGGATGTCGCGGAGCCGCGAGGGCTCGCCATTGACGAGATACTCGCTCTCGCCGTTGCGGTAGACCCGCCGCGAGATCTGCACCTCGTCGCTCTGCACCGGGAGGGTGCGGCCTGAGTTGTCGAAGCAGAGCGACACCTCGGCCATGTTGAGCGGCTTGCGGGCGGCGGAGCCGGCGAAGATGACGTCGGTCATCTCCTTGCCGCGGAGGCTGCGGACCGACTGCTCGCCGAGCACCCACTTGATCGCATCGACGACGTTGGACTTGCCCGAGCCATTGGGGCCGACGACGACGGTGATTCCGTCCGGAAACTCGAACCGCGTCCGGTCGGCGAAGCTCTTGAAGCCGAAGAGTTCCAGCGCGGTGAGCCGCGTCATTCGGGCTCGTCGGCACCGCGATCCGCCTCGGCCGCCGGGGAGTCGGCGTCTTCCGGGATGTCGCGGGAGCGGGCTGACGCCTCCTGGTGAATCGACGGTCGGCCGTCGAGCTCGTCGGGCAACGCGTCGAAGGCCAGCCGGCTCGTCAGGCCGCGGGCGGCACTGGCCTGCTGGAGGAACTGAACGGCATCCGGATAGGTGCCGCCGAGTTCGATGATGGAGCGGACGATCCGCTCGGCGGTGGCGGGCACCTCCGCCTGCTGGTCCGACTGACCTGGCGTGAATCGGCTGACCGTCGCCACGTCGCCCTCCACGACGACCACGATGGACGAACCGGCCTCGGCGCGAAGGCCGTCGGCGACGTCGTGTTCCGTGCCGAAGAAGACGATCTCCGGCCGATGGCTCCTGGTGACGTGCACCAGCGGCGGGCCGTCAACGTCGAGGACGTGGATCGAACAGGCGTCGCCAAGCCGGTCGCCGCGGACGAGCGGCAGGTCGGGGTCCATGCGCCAGAGCGCGCGGAAGGCGCCGTAGCGGGTCTCGGCGCTGCGGCTGGCAAGGAGCGACTGCAGGGCATCGACACCGTTGGCGTCGTCGAGCACCGAGAGCGCGGCCAAGGCCGATGGCCGAGCGCTGCGGAGATTCGCCGCAGCCTCGGCGAGATGCGGCGCCGCCACCGACTCTCCGAGGTAGGCCAGGGCCTCGGCGGCCGCGTAGCGGATCTCAGGATCCTTCGAGTCGAGCGCCGTGCGGAGCGTCGGGATCGCCTCCTTGCCGATTGCCTCGAGCCGGAGGGCCGCGATGGGAGCCGTCACGGGATCCTCGAGTTGTCGCGAGAGCAGTTGCATGCGGGCATGACGGCCGCCGGGCGGTTCGATCACCGCGATGCTCTGCACCACGCGGATGTAACGGGCGAGATTGTGCCGGTAGGTTGGCGGAACCTCGAGTTCGATGTAGCGGTCGGTCTGCGGATTGGCCACGCCCCGCTTGGCCCCCTTGATGACGGCATGGAACCGCCGGTTGATCCAGTCGCCCAGCCGTTTCGACATCGCGAAGGAGCGGTGTTCGGCGGCGAGCACGAGCCCGAGGTCGCGGTCCGTAAGGGCGATGCCGCCGCCGGGTACGCGGGCCCGGATCTTCGACTTGGAGTCGAGTGTGCCGCCGGAGACGGGATCGACGAGCAGCGGTCCTTCGGCCACACCGAGTTCGTGCCCGTCGCGGATCGTGTTGCCGATCACCGCCATCTCCGCCATCCTCGTCTCCATCAGCCAGCCGCCGGCGAGGCTCGACGTGTCGTTGTCGGGAGGAACCTCCACGAACACGTCGAAGCGATCTCCCTTGCGTACGCCCGGCGGCAGATAGCCGTGGACCCATGCGAGTGACGTCGATCGTGAGGCGAGCAGGGCGTTGGGCTCGACCACTCCCCGGCCCTGCATGTCGGAAAGGAGCGTCTGCCGCTGCGGGCCCGGCGGCGGATCGCTGCCGGTGTCGGCCAAGCCGGTCACGAGCGCAGGTCGCTCGATGCGCTTGGCGTTGAGACCCCAGGGCGCCGCGTAGTCGCCCACGAGTTTGGTGTCGGCCTCGAGCTGCGACAGGGCCTCGAGTTCGGGGCTCTGGCTGCGGATCGCCGGACCGGCGCATCCTGCCGCCAGGCTCGCCACGAACACGAGCAGGCTGGCGACGAGGGCAGCCGATCGGGGATCGCGCCGCGACGATGACGACAGGCGGTCGGCGGGCATGCGAGTGGCATCCAATGGGGGCCGCGGGCGGTGGGGCCGGACCGCGGGCGGGGCGGGAACGTAGGCCCGGGCCGACAAGGGGGTCAAGGGTGTTTTGGGCGGCCGCGACCGCGATTGCCCGGTTCCGGGCCGGTTGCTACGGTTCGCCTCCCGCCGCGGGTGTTCTCCGGCGGCCACCGCATACCCACCGAGACATGTTCACATCCGCATGGAGCGAGCCATCGTGACGGCCATCACCCCCAACAGCCTCGGCATCCATGTCCGCTGGATGATCCGTCGGGACATGCCCGAAGTGATCGGCATCGAACAGGAGGCGTTCGAGTTTCCGTGGTCGGAGGAGGATTTCACCCGCTGTCTCCGTCAGCGAAACTGCATCGGCATGGTCGCAGAACTCGCCGACTCGGTCGTGGCCTTCATGATTTACGAGCTGCACCGCTCCCGACTTCACATGCTGAACTTCGCGGTGATGCGGTCGCACCGCCGCCTCGGCATCGGCACGCAGATGATGGACAAGTTGGTCGCCAAACTCTCCCCCGACCGCCGCGGCCGAATCGCGCTGGAGGTGCGGGAGACCAACCTGCCGGCGCAGCTTTTCTTCCGCTCGCTCGGCTTCCGGGCCACGTCGGTGCTCAAGGACTTCTACCGCGACTCCACCGAAGACGCGTACCTCATGCAGTACTCCCTCGAGGCCGCCACGGTGCCGATGGAGCGGCGGCTCGCCGGCTGAGGCCGTCCGCGATCGAGTCGCGAAGGCGGAGCACCCGGCGACGGAGCGTCGCCACGGCGCGGTCGGGCGTGTCGCCCCGGGCGAACACGGTCACGAGCGGCGCTCCCGGAGACGGCTGCTCGTCGGGATGCGGGATGTCGGCCACGGCGGGCAGCCCATCGTCTCCGATCCACTGCTCGGAGAGCGTGGCGATCGCTTCGGCGACTGCCTCCGCCGAGGCCTTGGGCGGTGTGAACACGACCGCCTTGGCCCAGATCGCGTCCGCTGCGGCGATGTCTCGCGATTCCTCACCCCATCCATGAGCTGCGAGGTGAGCGGCCGCGACCGACCAGCCGGTCGCCCGCTCGACGAGTTCGAGCGATGCCGTCGGCCGCGGATTGACCTCGAGCACGGTCAACTCGCCGGCGGCATCGACGATGAGATCGATGCCGAAGAGCCCCGTGAGTCCGAAGGACGCGGCGACCGCCGCACCGAGGCGCTCAAACGTCGTCCGCATGCCATCGGGCAGGTGGTCGATCGGCACGTCGATCGATCCGCAGTAGGAGAACTCACGGCCGCCGCACCAGTTCGCTCCCACGAGCGGGCGACTCGAGCCGACGAGCCGTGCCATCCCCCCACGAGCGACATAATTGGCCGACCGGCACTCGCCATGGATGAATCGCTGCCAGACGGCGTCGCGGCCCGCCGGATCGGGCCGGCCTCCATGCCACAGGTGGATACCACGGCCACCCGCCGACCGCAGAGGCTTGATGAGGAAGGAACCGTCCGCCGGGAGTCCCGCGGGCGATTCGAACGTGTCGGGAAATCGCAGACCCGCATCGCGAACGACGGCCGCCAGTCTGGCTGGCTCGCGGACCCGACGGACCGCGTCGGCGGAGCAGCCGGCGAGCGGTCGAGTGGCGGCGATCGCGGCGATCACGTCGGGGTGGTTCTCCAGGGCGCCCGTGTAGATGCAGACCGCCTCGGGAAACGACGAGACCACGTCCGGGATGCCCTGGGGATAGGATGCGACGCCGGCTGCGCCGAGCCGCACGACCTCGGCCGCCGCGGCGGCGAGATCGACGTCGCCGAACAGATCGGCCGCGTGCGCGGTCCACCCCAGCCGGGCCGCCGACTCGACGAACGCCCGCGCGGTCGCCCCGACGACCACGCACCGTTTCGCGGCGGGCTCGCGCAGCCTGTCGGCGGCCAAGGCCATTCCCATGGTCGTGCGGGACGCCGCCCGCTCCTTGTTGGGTGTGCCGATCATGGTATTCTGTCGGCCCATTCCGGGTTTCGAATCCGCATCCTTTCCAGGAGAGTCGTTCATGTCGATGTTTGTTGGCGAGGCACTGTGTGGCGAAGGCAACGAGATTGCCCACATCGATCTCCTGATCGGCAGCAAAGACGGCCCCGTGGGCGTGGCATTCGCCAACGCCCTGGCCCGCCAGAGCGAAGGTCACTCGAATCTGCTCGCCGTGCTCACGCCCAACCTCGCGGTCAAGCCTTCCACCGTGATGATCACCAAGGTGACGATCAAGGGCGCCAAACAGGCCGTGCAGATGTTCGGCCCGGCGCAGGCCGCCGTGGCGAAGGCCGTGGCCGACAGCGTGGCGTCCGGCGTGATCCCCAAGAGCGACGCCGAGAATCTCGTGATCGTCTGCGGCGTGTTCATTCACTGGCTCGCCGCCGACGACAAGAAGATCTACGACTACAACTATCAGGCGACCGTCGATGCGATCGCCAACGCGATGAAGGGCAAGCCGACCGCCGACGAGATGATCGCCGGCAAGGACAAGGCCGCGCATCCCTTCCGCGGGTTCTAAGTTCCCGCCGGCGGGGCCATCCATGGCCCCCGCCGGCATGGCCCGCCGCGGGTGCAGCCAAGGTGCACCCGGGCGGGCTGCGGACGCACCTCCGGGCGGCCGCAGGCTGCTGCCGCGGCGTTGGCAGGGGCGCGCCGAGTGCGACGCCCGCCTGAAGAGGCGGGCGTTCGTGTTGGAGATGACCACGCATGCCGAAGAAGGTGCTTCTCCAACTCGACTGCGATCCGCAGCCGAGCACCTTTGACGCGATCGTCGCCGTGGATGCTGGGGCCGACGTGCTCCTGCGGCATGGCGGCGTGACAGTCGAGAATGTCGTGTCGCTCGTGCACGGCGGCATGTTCACCCGGGGCGGTGTCGACCTCGCCTCGACCGCCATCTTCGTCGGCGGCTCTGACGTGGCAGCCGCCGAGGCCGTGGCGGCGAAGGTGCGGGCCACGTTCTTCGGTCCGGTGCGGCTCGGCGTGCTCATCGATCCGTCCGGGGCCAACACGACGGCGGCGGCCGCCGTCGTGGCCGTAGGACGGCACGTGTTGCTCGCGGGCGGCACCGAGGCCCCGTGCCGCGCCGTGGTGCTTGGTGCCACCGGGCCGGTCGGCCAGCGAGTCGTCCGGCTGCTGGCGGGGAAGGGGGCGCGGGTCGCGGTCGTATCGCGGTCGTACGGCAGGGCAGAGGCGGTCATCCGACACCTCGTCTCCACCAGGGGATTTCACGCCGGGATGCTGCAGGCCGTCGAACACCACGGCAGGGGTTCGACCGAATCGGCGTTTGCCCGGGAGCTTGCGGCCGCCGACGTGATCGTGTCAGCAGGTGCGGCGGGGGCCGCCTTGCTCGACGCGGCGGGACGACAGGTCGCGGTGAAAGCCCGCGTGCTTATCGATCTCAATGCTGTGCCGCCGGCCGGCATCGAGGGTGTGGCTGCTGGCGACAAGGCCCGTGCTGTAGGGCCGGCCGTCGTCTACGGCCCGCTGGGCGTGGGAGGCACCAAGATGAAGATCCACAAGGCCGCGATCGGGCGGATCTTCTCGGCGACCGACGCCTTCCTCGACGCCGAGGATCTGCTCGCGATCGGCGAAGGACTGGAAGCGGGCCGCTGACATTCGGATTGTCGATGAGCCGTACACGGCTGCGGGAGAAGCCCAACGCCGTGAGGCGTGGGGTGAAGTGTCACCACACGCCGTGCCCAGCGTTGCTCGCCCGAGGCCTTACGGCCTTCGGCTTGTACGGAGCCTGTGCAAGCTCGACGCCGCCTCCAGCGTGCGTCATGGCCGGGGCGCAGATTCATCGGCGCGGGGCCGGAGTTCTCAGGTGACGGGCGGCGGCACGATCGATCAGGCGGGGCATGAATCGGGCGACGAGGGCATATCCCCGTGCCTGCCACCCCGGCACGATTTCCGTCCGCCGCCTTTCGATCGCCGTGACGATCGCCCGCGCCGCCTGCTCGGCGGGCATTCGTTTTCCACGTGACCATGGAGGTCGGTTGCCAACCACGAGCGCATCCCAGAACTCCGACTGCGTGGGGCCGAGATCCACCAGCAGCACACCGACGTCGTCGGCCGCAAGCTCCATCCGCAGCGTGCCGGCGAGCGACTTGAGCGCGGCCTTGGCGGCGCAGTATTCGCCGTGGAGCGGGAGAGGATGGAGGCCGAGGATCGAGCCGATGAACACGATCACGGAATCGTGACCACGGACGAGGTTCGGCAGCGCCGCGCGGACGAGTTCCGCCGGCGCGGTGAAGTCGAGGTCGATGATGCGGGCGAACGTCTCGGGGCTCAGGTCCTGAAAGCGGCCGATCGCTCCCCCGCCGGCGGCCGCGACGACGCCGTCGATGCCACCGAGCCGATCGGCGGCGGTGGCGATCAGTCGCGTGCGGAACGCCGGGTCGCAGATGTCGCCGGCGAGGTGCTCCAGCGGCGGGGTCACGGACCGGGCGAGGTCGTGGAGCCGATCCGCGCGGCGGGCGGTTGCGAGCACCCGTGCGCCGCGGCGGGTGAGTTCGATGGCGACGGCGCGGCCGACCCCGGACGAGGCGCCCGTGACGATGAAGCGTTTGCCGGCGATCCGGCGGCGGCCGAAGGGCATGGGGTCACCGCGGTGCGGGGTGCGGCTCCGCATCCGAAGCCGACGGCTCCGGCGGCAGGGACGCGGCGTCGGGATGGGCGTGCGGCTGCACCGTCGCTTCGGTTTCGGGGATCCGGCCGAGCAGCGCCGCGGGAATCCGGCAGTGGACGACCACCCGATCGTCGCTGAATCGCCGCGAGAGCACTTCGCCGTGGCGGCCGAGCCAGGCCAGCAGGCGGCCGTTGCCCGGGTCGGTCTCGATGTCGACGTCGCGGAAGCCACGGCCGAGGGCGTCGCTCACTGCCTGGGCGAGTTCGGTGAGCCCGGTGCCCGAACGCGCCGAGATCCCGATGGCGTGCGGATAGCGGGCGAGGATCCGCTCGCGGACCACGTGATCGGCAACGGCGTCGATCTTGTTGAGCACCAGCAGCGTGTCTTTTTCATCCACGCCCAGTTCCTCGAGCACGCCGCGGACCGCGGCGATCTGCACGTCCACCATCGGGCTCGAGGCGTCGGCTACATGGAGGAGCAGGTCGGCCTGACGCGTCTCCTCGAGCGTGGCCTTGAAACTGGCGATCAGCCGGTGGGGCAGTTCGCGGATGAAGCCGACGGTGTCGCTGAGCAGCACCGGTCCCCAACCGGGAAGCCGCCAGCGGCGGGTTCGCGTGTCGAGCGTGGCGAAGAGCTTGTCCTCGGCGAGTTCGTCGGCGCCCGTGAGGCTGTTGAGCAGGGTGCTCTTCCCGGCGTTGGTGTAACCGACGAGCGAGACGGTCATGTGATCGTGGCGTGACGACACCTGCCGCTCCCGGCGGGCATGGATCTCGGTGAGTTCCGTCTTGAGATCGTGGATGCGCTTCTCGACGAGACGGCGGTCCACCTCGAGCTGCTTTTCGCCAGGGCCGCGCATGCCGATCCCCATCTTGAGCCGCGAGAGGTGGGTCCACATGCGCTTCAGGCGCGGCAGGGAGTATTCGAGCTGCGCGAGCTCCACGGCGAGCCGTGACTCGTACGTGCGGGCCCGGGCCGCGAAGATGTCGAGGATCACCTCGGAGCGGTCGAGCACCTTCACCTCGAGAGCTCGTTCGAGGTTGCGGGTCTGCGCGGGGGAGAGGTCGTTGTCGAAGATCACGATGTCGGCATCGTGGTGTTCAACGACGCCGCGGAGTTCCTCGACCTTGCCCTTGCCGAGGTAGGTGGTCTGGTCGGGCCGCTCCCGCCGCTGTGTCAGTTCGCCGACCACGCTGGCTCCCGCGGTCGACGCCAGGCCCGCGAGTTCGGCGAGCGGCCGTTCGGGATCGACCGGTGCGTCCAGAAACACGCCCACCAGCACGGCTCGCTCGTGCTGCACGCCCTTGCGATCACGATCCTTCATTCGTCCTCCTCACGCGGCGCATCGCCCGCGGCGAGTTGCCGGCAGCTTTCCCAGCGGCGGACATCGAGCAGGCCGTCGGCGACCGCGTCCTTGACGGCGCAGCCGGCTTCATGGTCGTGGGTGCAGTCGGGGAAACGGCAGAGGTTGGCGATCGGCCGTAGGTCGCGGAAGGCGCTCGGCACCTCGGCCGGCACGAGCTGCCACGGCTGGAACTGCCGCACTCCCGGCGTGTCCACGAACCAGCCTCCGAGGCGGTGGGGCAGGAGGCGGGCGGTGGTCGTGGTGTGGCGGCCCTTGTCGTTGTCGCGGCTCACCTCCGCGACCCGGAGATCGAGGGCGGGGTCGAGTGCGTTGAGAAGCGACGATTTTCCCACGCCGCTCTGCCCCACGACGGCGGTCACGCGGCCGCGGAGTTCGGCCTGCAGGCGGGCCACACCCATGCCGGTGACCGTCGAACAGAGCACGACGGGATAGCCCATCCTTGCAAACACACCGGCGAGCGGCACGAGCGCCGCCGGCTCGACGAGATCGACCTTGTTGAGGCAGATGAGCGGTCGGATGCCCGCCGACTCGGCCGCCACGATCAGCCGGTCGATCAATCCCGGCTTGAGGTCGGGCTGGGCGGCGCTGCCGACGATGACAACCTGGTCGACATTGGCCACGATCACGTGGCGGCGTCCGCGGCTGTCGCGGCAGAGCGACCTCTGTCGAGGCTCGATCGACTGGATCGTGCCCTCGTCGCCGACGCCGCGAACGCGCACCCAGTCGCCGGCGGCGAGCGGATGCCGCTGGTCGGTGGCGACCGTCCGGAGGAGGCGGCGCATCGTGCAGCGGACCATGCGGCCGTCTTCGGCCTGTACGTGGCTTTCGAGGCCGTGAACGTTGAGCACACGGCCACGCCAGGCCGCCTCGCCGGCAGCCACGGGCAGCCCGTCGACGTCGCCGCCGCCATCGTCGGGGGCCACGACGGTGCGTTTGCGGGTGAGGTCGCCCTTGCCGGAGATCCGTTCCGAGGTGGCCCGGTCGGCAGTGGCGTCGAGGTCGGCGCCGAGGGCCCGCGTGAGATCCCCGTCGCGGCGGCGCGTCGAGCGGTTTTTCCGAAACTCGACGCGCTGCTTGCGGGGTTTGGCCATGCGGCGGCGGTCAGGTCGCGGGGCGACGCGGCTTGGCGGGGGCGGACGGGCGGCGGTTCTCGAGCCCCGCCGACTCGAGGAGCGAGCGGCCGAAGATGTTCTCCTGCTGCGCTTTTTCCTCGACGGGGGAGGCCGCTCCCAGCCGTGCCGGCTCGTAGGAAATCTCGTACACGTGCTTGGCGATGCCGATCTTATCGCCTGGCTCCAGCCGCTGTTCCGTCACCCGGGTGCCGTTTACCTTGGTGCCGTTGCTGCTGCGCAGGTCTTTGATGGTCCAGTACCCGTCGGCGAGCACGAGCTCGCAGTGGTTGCCGGAGACGTTTGGGAACCGCAGCACGATGTCGGCGCTCTCGCGTCGCCCCAGGGTCAGGGTGGGCTTGAGCAGCGGAATGGGGTCGCCACCGCCGACCGGAAGGAGTTCACCGTACACGCGAAAGTCACCCGAGGATTCTGTGATGGACATGGCAAATCTCGCACGTGCCCCTGTCTTTCGAAGGTACGACCGTGTGTCGGGATGGTCAAGGCGGCGGTGGGCCGCATGGGACGGTAGAATGGCTGACGAAGCGACTGGAGCGGACCGGGTGATCGCCGGCCGTGGCACGTCGGCCGGTTCGCGCCGGTTGGACGCCGCGGCGGGAGGAAAGTCCGGGCTCCGCAGGGCACGATGGTGGGTAACGCCCACCGGCCGTGAGGTCAGGGACAGTGCCACAGAAAGCAAACCGCCAGTTGGGTTTCGGCCCCGCTGGTAAGGGTGAAACGGTGAGGTAAGAGCTCACCAGCAGGCCGGGTGACCGGTCTGGCTCGGCAAACCCCATCGGGAGCAAGGCCAAGCAGGAAGAAGATCGCGACGTCCTTCGGGGCGAAGCGGCGCGAGGCGGCCCGTCTCGCCCCCACTTCCGGGTCGGCTGCTCGAGGCCCAGGGCAACCTGGGTCCTAGAGAAATGGTCGCCGGCTGCCGCCTCGTGCGGCGGACACAGAACCCGGCTTATAGGTCCGCTCCAGTCTGCTTCACCCCGCGGCCGCACCCCACGCCTTACGGCGTTGGGCTTGTACGGGCTCAGGATGCGGGGGTTTCTGTGCGGCCACCAGCGAGTTCGCGGTGCTCCTGCTCATCGAGCAGTTTCATCAGTTTGGAGATGCAGAGCGTGTTGACGCTCACCTTCATCTGCTCCGCCTCTGATTTCAGGGTCTCGTGGAGCGACTTGGGCATTCGCACCGTGACGACCCGCTGGGCCTCACGCTGTGCTTGTTGGTCGTTCTGCCGGGACCGGAGGCCGTCGAGCATCTCTCGGATCCGGGCGTATTGCGGCGAGCACTCGAATCGCATCAAGGCCTCGGGGTCGGAGAAGGTGCGGCGGACGATCCCCTCCACTCCCAGCACCTCCCGGAAGAAGACCACCCACTCCGGATCCATGGCGAAGAGCCGCTCCGCGACCTGGAGGACCGCCGTGGCGGCGTGGCTGTCGGTTTGGGGTGGCCGGGCGGTCTTGATGGGCATAGCGGGATCCCTCCGGAGCATCGATCAGGCAGCGGCCCTCGCCGTTGCCACCGCGACACAGGTCTTTCTGGAGAACCCCTCGGGAGTCGCGATGGAGAACTCTTCGGAGAGAGTCAAGCGACAGCACGAAGTGCTTGCGTAGCAACGACTTGCAACTCAGTCGCGGGCACTGTCTTCTTTTGTGGCAGAGGTGCCACCAGGCGAGGCATCAGGGCGGCTGCTCAGTCTTTAGGCAGTGGTCTCGTTTCGCATTTCCAAACTGTCTGTATCGATTGTGCCTGGAAAATCGACGATTCCGTCGCCTACGTCCCTCGGCGTCCTTCACCCTCGGCTGCCCGCCCGGTCTCGGCATCGCGGATCACCTCGAGGGCCACGATCTCGGTGAGGTCGGTGTGCACCACCGACTGGAGGCCACGCCAGGCTGGGACCGCGTTGACCTCGAGGACCACTGGGCCGTCGGGGCCGGGCAGGATGTCCACGCCGGCGATCCTGGCCCCAACGGTCGCGGCGGCGCGCTGGGCGAGGGCGACCTCGTCCGCAGACGCCTCGACGGCCTCGGGACGTCCCCCCAGCGAAACATTCGTCCGCCACTCCCCGGCGGCCGCCACCCGCCTCATCGCGAAGGCTTCGTCTCCCACGACGAGCACCCGCAGATCCCAGCCGGGGTGCGGGATCAACTCCTGGAGATACGCCACGCCATCGCCGCCGATCGTGGCGGCCTCGCTCGCCGTCTCGACGCGGCGGATGCCGCGGCCTCGCGACCCAAACAGCGGCTTGGCCACGCAGGTGCGTCCGAATTCGTTCCACGCGAGCCGGGCGGATGCGTGCCCCTGCACGACCGTCGTCCGTGGCACGCGGATGCCGGCCCGTGCGAGCAACGCGAGGGAAAGATACTTGTCGATGGCGATCTCGAGCGCGCGGGGACTGTTGACCACCGGTGTGCCGGCGGCCTCGATCTGCGCGAGCGCGTCCATACGAAAGATCACCTCCTCGAGGCGTTGCAGGCCGGCCCCGACGCCGGGCATGCCCCGCACCGCGACCACGTCGGCGGCTGCCAGCGCGTCGGGTGTGAACCGGAGTCCGCCCGGCACGATCGCCGCACCGACCGACTGCCACGACACCACCTCGACGGTGTGCCCGCGGCGGCTGAGAGCCTCGGCGAGCTTGCCCACGTGCCATCCACCGCGCTCGCCGAGCAGCGTGACGAGCATGGGCCTCACCCGGCCGAACGATCGGTGAACGAACTGCGCACGATGTCGGGCGACAGCGCCCCGAACCGCTGCCGTCGGCCGGTATCGACGTTGACGAACTCCACGACGGCCGGCGCGAAGAGTGCGGGGTCGAGCGCATAGAAGTCGCGGCCGGCCCGCTCGAAGACCGCGAGGAACGGCTCGCCGTACGCCGCCGAGCCTGCGCTCACGCATCGCGGACCGACGGTCGAGAGGCTCTCGTCGTCGCCGCGGACCTCGAGCACCACGATGCCGCCGTAGAGGATCGCGTCGTTGGTGCGACCGATGGCCGTGAGGTCGTTCGTTGCGACGGGCGGGACAGGTGCGACGCCCCGGCCGGCGACGATTCGCGAGAGATCAAACGCCAGATCGTGGAGCTTGTGAAGCGCCGTTTCCAGCGAGCGGGCGACGACCTGGAGGCCGCCGGCCACGCTGGCCGTGCGGGTGACGAGGAGCACGAGCCGATCGGGAGCCACGCCCGCGTCGGCGGCGAGTTTTCTGCAGACATCTTCCGGAGGGAGCGACGACGACTCCAGGATCCCGACCGCGACCGCCGCCGGCTCGCGATGGTCGATGTGGTCGAAGAGCTCTTCGCGACCGATGGCGGCGCGGATCGGGCCGCTCGCCATCGCAAAGTAGCCGGGTGTGGCCACCTTCCAGCCGGCGTACTGCGACGCCAGGCAGGCTGCGACCGGGGATGCGCTGCGCACCGTCACGGCTGGCCAGGGTACGCCAGGCCATGCATCCTCGAAGGCGCTCTGCTTCTCCTTCTGCTCCTCCAGGAGCCGCACGTCACCGAGGCCGCCGAGCGCCGCCCTGGCGATCACGAGCCCCGCGTCCGCGCCCCCCGGCATATCCACCCCGCAGTCGACCACCATCGCGCCGGCGCGGCGATGGCACGACGTCCCGAACAGGCCCGGCCGGTCGAGCAGGGGCTGCACCAGGGTGTAGGCCGCTTCGTTCAGGGGCATGTCGTGGCTCCGGGTCGCGACCATAATGCGGTGTCGGAGTGTCGCCCACAACGAGCGACCGCGAACCACGTTGATCAGCACCATTCCGAGAGACTTGCCACCGTGCCCAGCCTGACGGTCGAAAACTACGTGAAGACGATCGAGCAGATCACCAGCGGCCAGGACGGCCGGCCCGCGACCACGGGTCAGATCGCGGCGGCCCTCGGCGTGTCGCCCGGCACGGTGACGAGCATGGTGAAGACGCTCGACGCTGCCCGGCTCGCCACGCACCGTCCGTACGAGGGCGTGGCCCTCACGCGGGCGGGCCGGATGCTGGCCCTGCGGGTGATCCGCCGCCACCGACTGATCGAACTCTTTCTCCTCAAGACGCTCGACATGAGTTGGGACGAGGTTCACGACGAGGCCGAGCACATGGAGCACGCGGTCAGCGACCTGCTCATCGAGCGGATCGACGCGTTCCTCGGTCGGCCCGAGGTCGATCCCCACGGCGATCCGATTCCGCGAGCCGATGCCGTGTCGCTCTCCGATCCGGCGGACGGCGACGCGCGGTCGCTCGCGGAGTGTGGCGAGGGCCAATCCTTCCGACTGTCACGGGTGCTCGATCAGTCGTCGGACTTTCTCCGCTACCTCACCGACTGTGGTCTGACGCTCGGCACGGTGGGCAGGGTCGAGAGCAACCCCGACGGCGCCGGGTTGATGCGGATTCGCATCGCGGGCTCAGGCCTCGCGATCACCCTCGACGCCGCCGACAAACTGCTCGTCGCTGACGCCTGACGCAGTTGAGCCGTGATCCGCGCCTGTCATCGCGGCACCGCAGCGAGCGGAGGGCCGGAGCCTGCAGCAAGTGCCCGCCGACGGACACGGGCAGCCCCGAGTCTCGTGAACAGTCCCAGATTCAGGACCGGCCAGATTCAGGACCGGCCGCTCCGTCAGCCGCGTTCCCAGACGCCCGACTGACCGAGGCACTCATCGACCGACACACGGATCGCGCGGGGGATCGGGTGTCCGGAGGCGGCGAGCGATTCCGCGACGCTCAGGCCGATCCAGCGGGCGAGCCATTCGGACGTCGTGTTCGCCAGCGGCATGAGCACGCACTCGTCGGCGGGAAACACCCACCGTCGCCGGCCGCGGTAGGTGACGGTGGTCTCGTCACCACCGTGCGGTCCGGGAGCCGTCGTGACGGTGAGCCAAGGGTTGGCCGTGGGGAGGAGCATTTTGTGGTCGAGCCGCGCGAGCACCGCGGTGACGGCGTCGCGGAGCGCGATGAAATCGACCACCATTCCGTGCGCGTCGGGCTCGCCGGCGACATCCACGCCCACGGTCCAGTTGTGGCCGTGGATCGGTTCACAGAGGTCGTCGTTGAGGGTGATGAAGTGGCCCGCCGCGAACACGTGGACCGCTTTGCGGAGTTGGACTTCGAAGCGTTCGGTCATGGCGCGTGTGGTGCGACCCGGGGGCTGACGTCGGGGAACGGAGCGATGCGTCCTGTTCGCAGTTGAATATAGAGTGCCGCCGCCACGATGTCGGCGGTCGTGCCCGGGTTGAGCCGCCGGGGTGACCGCAGGGAGGCGTCGAAGGCGGCGGTGGCGACCGGCCGCTCGCCCGGGGTCAGCCGCAGGATCGCGGCGGCCGTCGCCGACACACGGGCGGCCGTTTCGGCTCCGTGCTTCCGCGAGATCAGGGAGTCGGGCTCGCGGGCCAACTGCCGGAGGTGGCAGTCAACGATCGCCTCGAGGAGCGGCATGCCGGCGTCCACACCGGCGGCGAGATCGACGGCTGGGCCCGCGAAGAGCGGTTCGAAGCCCTCCGCCCAGAGGCGGGCGATCTGGTCCCGGTCGGCCGCGGCCTGCATGGCAGCGCGGAGATCGGCCGGCGGTGGCCCGGCGACGTCGTCGCGATCCACCCGGCCCATGCCCCCGGGCCGCGCGAGCGAGATCGCCTCGTAGACGTCGGCGGCATCGGCGGCACCGAGCCGCGCCAGCACGCGATCGACCGCGACGGCGGCGAGCGGCTCCCCATCCGGCACGGCCGCGAGTGGCGCCGTGAGCAGGATGATGCCCAGGTTGGCATTGGTGTCGGCAGCGGATCGTGCCGCGGTGACCGCTTCGAGGATGGTGCGGCCCAGCCGCTGCGTGGCGGCGCGCTCGAAGGCCGGCGCGATCGCCGCGGCCGCCGCCACGAGATCGGCGTGGGTGAGATCGGCGAACGAGGCTCCGGGGTGCACATTGCCCGGCTTCGCCGCGGTCGCCTCGAGGATGCCGGCGACGGCGGCACACCACCCCCGACCACCCGTGGGGCAGGCGAGGCCTGCGACGGCGGCGGCTGCAGCGGGCGTGACGGTTGTAGCGGCTGAAGCGGGAATGTGAGCGTCTCGTGAGGGGCTGGCGGCGGGGCGGAGCCGACCTCAAGGGTACACTCGTCACGACGGCATGATGATGCAGGTCAGCTCAGGCGAGCCGGAGGAACGACGGGCATGGCGACGGTCAGCGACGAGGCGACGGGCACCACCTTCGGGCCGGAGTGCTTCATCAATCGTGAGTTGAGCTGGCTCGACTTCAACCAACGCGTTCTGGAGGAGGCGGAGAACCCCGACAACCCGCTGATGGAGCGGCTGAAGTTCCTGGCGATCTTCAGTTCAAACCTCGACGAGTTTTTCATGATCCGCGTCGCAGGACTGCGGGAGCAGGCCTTCGGCGAGAGTGCCCCGCAGGATTATTCACCCGACGGCATGACCGCCATGGCACAGCTCAAGGCCGTTGCCTGTCGCACGCAGGAACTGGTGGCCCGGCAGTATGCCTGCGTTCGCGAGAGCATCGGCCCGGCGATGGCCGCCGAGGGCTTCCGCCTGCTGCGGTACGAGTCGCTCGAGGGCGGCCAGCGGGAGCAGGTGGATCGATTCTTTCGCGAACGGGCCCTGCCGATTCTCACGCCCATGGCGGTCGATCCGGCCCATCCATCGCCCCGCTACCACAATCGCGGGCTGTATCTCGGCGTCATGCTGCACCGGGGCGAGGGCCTCGGCCCCAAGCGGATGTTCGCGGTGGTTCAGGTGCCGCAGGTCCTGCCGCGGATCGTGGCGCTCTCGGGCGGCGAGCCGGGCACGTTTCCCTTCGTCCTGCTCGAAGACATCGTCTCGGCGCGGCTGCCCGAACTCTTCGGCGGCTTCGCGGTGGAGTCGTGGACGGCGTTCCGCATCACCCGCGACAGCGACGTCGACCTGCTCGAGCAGGAGTCGGACGACATGCTGAAGCTCATCGAGGACCGCATCAAGGCCCGCCAGCGTGGGCAGGCGGTGCGGATCGAGATCGCATCCAAGGCCGACGACACGCTCGCCGAGATGATCATCGACGAGGAAGGGCTGCAGGGGAGAGCCCGCGGCCAGTGCGACGACTACAGCGAGGTCTACCGCATCGACGGCCCGCTCGACCTCACCTCGCTCTGGGAACTCCACAAGCTGCCCGGTTTCGAGCGGCTCCATGACAAGCCGTTCACGCCGCGGATGCCGCGCGGTCTCGAGCGGCGCGGCCCCGACATCTTCGCCTCGATCGCGCAGCGCGACATCCTCCTGCACCATCCCTACGAGGCGTTCGACCCGGTGGTCGAGTTCGTGACCGCAGCGGCCGCCGACCCCCGCGTGCTCGCGATCAAGCAGACGCTCTACCGCACCAGCGGCGACTCGCCGATCTCGAGGGCGCTGATGGCGGCGGCGGAATCGGGCAAGCACGTGACCGCGCTGGTGGAGCTCAAGGCACGGTTCGACGAGGCCAACAACGTGAGCTGGGCCCGGCAGATGGAGCGGGCCGGCGTGCACGTGGTGTTCGGCTTCCTCGACCTGAAGACCCACTGCAAGGTGTCGATGGTGGTTCGCCAGGAAGGGCAGGGGCTGCGGCGGTACGTGCATCTCGGTACCGGCAACTACAACCCCACGACGGCACTCTCCTACACCGACGTCGGCCTGTTCACGGCCGATGAGGCGATGGCGGAAGATGCCTCGGCCCTTTTCAACCTCCTCACGGGCTATTCGCAGGGCCATCCCTGGCAACGGCTGATCGTGGCCCCCAACGACCTGCACCGCCGGACGATCGAACTCATCGACGAGCAGGCGGAGCGGGCCCGCGCGGGGCGGCCGTCGCGGATCTTCGCGAAGCTCAACGCGATCGTGGACCACCGCGTGATCGAGTCGCTGTATCGCGCCAGCCAGGCAGGCGTGCCGATCGACATCGTCGCCCGGGGCATGTGCGGGCTGCGTCCCGGAGTGGCCGGGCTGAGCGAGACGATCCGCGTGCGGAGTATCGTGGATCGATTTCTGGAGCACAGCCGGGTCTACGTGTTCGGCCCCGACGACGATGCGAAGGTGTTTCTCTCGAGCGCCGACTGGATGCCGCGAAACTTCTTCCGTCGGGTCGAAGTGATGTTCCCGGTGCTGGCCCCGGACCTGGCCATGCGGATCCTCCGCGAGATTTTGCCGGTGTACCTCGCCGACAACGTGCGGGCGCGCCGGCTGGATCCCGACGGCGTCTGGCGGCTGCTCGGGCCAGCCGAGGGCCAGCCGCCGCGGCGGTGCCAGTATGAGTTTCTGGAGCAGCGAGCCGCGGCCGTCGCCGACGCGGGCGAGAAGGAGCGGTTGGTAACGGGGACAGGTTGAGGCCGAGAGAGGCCACTTCTAGAATCGGAACGGTTCCGTTTCCCGGCCTGCGGAGAGCCTGTTTCGATGGCGGAGGACTACTACCAGACACTTGGCGTGCCGAGGACCGCGTCGGCCGAGGACATCCGCAAGGCCTATCGGGAACTCGCCCGCAAGTATCACCCTGATCTGCATCCCGACGACGAGGCGGCCAAGGAGAAGTTCAAGCAGGTGCAGGCCGCGTTCGACGTGCTCAACGACGCCAGCAAGCGGGAGATGTACGACCGCTACGGCAGTTCGTTCGAGGGCGTTGGTGCGGGCGGGCCGCGTGGCGGCGGCTGGGGCGGCGGACCCTTTCCGGGCGCCGGCGGTTTTCCGGGTGGCGGCGGCGGTGCCGAGATCGACCTCGAGAGCCTGTTTGGCGGCGGGGGCGGCTTCGAACAGCTCTTCGGCGGCGGCCGCTCGCGGGCAGCGGGCGCGGGCGGTCGGCGACGCCGGCAGACCCAGACGCCAGGCGAGGATGTCACCGCCAGGATGAGCATTCCCTTCACGCTCGCCATCGACGGCGGTAAGGCGGACGTGGCCATCGACCGCGGTGGGAAGAAGGAGACGATCAGCGTGACCATCCCGCAGGGAGTTCCCGACGGCGCCCGCATGCGGCTGCGCGGGCAGGGACAGCCCGGCGCCGGCGGCGGGCCGGCGGGCGATCTGCTGCTGGAGGTGGATATCGAGCCGCATCCGGTGTTTCGTCGTGACGGCGACACGCTCGAGGTGACGCTCCCGATCACGCTGGCCGAGGCGATCGAGGGGGCCAAGGTGGACGTGCCCACGCCCTGGGGCACGATCTCGCTCAAGGTGCCGCCTCGAACCAGTGGCGGACGCAAACTGCGGGCCGGGGGCATGGGCGTGCGGCACGCCAACGGCGCGAAGGGCGACCTGATCGCCGAACTGCAGATCGTGCTGCCCGACACGGCTGATGCCGCGACGCTCGATCGACTCCTGGAGGCGGCCCGGGCTGCGCAGGCCACGGCGACCGCGAATCCGCGGGCGGCGTTGAAGTGGTGACGCCGCGACCGGCCGGGTTTCCGCGACGGATGCGACTCCTCCGGCCGACGGAGTTCTCCCGCGTGTATGACACCAGGCAGAGTGCGTCGGCTGGGCCGCTGGTGCTCTACGCGGCGGTGCATCGCGGGAATCCCGCTGGTGTGAGGGTGGGCCTGTCGGTTTCGCGACGGATCGGTTCGGCGGTGGTGCGGAACCGCTGGAAGCGGCGGTTGCGGGAGGCGTTTCGGGAGGTTCGAGGTTCGCTGCCGTGCGGCAACGACTTTGTGATCGTCGTTCGTTCTGGCGAACCGCCCGCCGGAGAGGCCGGAGCCCGCGAGATGAAGACGGCCATCGCCGCGCTCGCTGCGCGGGTCGTGGGCCGCCGTGGCTATGCCCAGGCCATGCCCAGGCCGCGAGACGACGCGGCAGCGAAACCAAAACGGAGGCGATGATGGCGACCACATCCGGCGGTGCCTTTGGCCCCGTCTGCAGGCTCTGTGAACGTGCCGCCTCGGCCGTGCTGATCGCTGCCGTCGTGCTCTACAAGTTCACGCTCAGCCCGCTGCTCGGGCGGCACTGTCGCTTCCAACCCACGTGCAGCACCTACTTCCGCCAGGCGGTGGAGAAGTATGGGGCGGTTCGCGGCGCGGCGAAGGGGCTTGCGCGGATCGGTCGCTGCCATCCGTGGCATCAGGGTGGTTACGACCCTCCCTGAGCGATCCGGGCAAGCACGCCGGCATTCGCCGGCGGAAATCGCAGTGAGGCAAGTTCCGCCACGGGTACCCAGGCAAAGGGGACGAGCGGCTCCTCGCGGTCATCGAGCGGCGTCGCGGCGAAGAACAGGATGTCGAGCGAGCCGCTGGTGGCGGGCGAGGCCGTTCGATCGAGCAGGCCGTCAATCCGCACGGCAATCCCGGCCTCCTCGAGGCACTCGCGTGCCGCGGCGTCGGCCGGAGATTCATCCGGTTCGACCTTGCCACCGGGGAACTCGTCGAGGCCCGCCGCGTCGATGGCATCGGCGGCGCGACGGCCCACGAGCACATGGCCATGTTGCCGCACCACGGCGACGGCGATCGTGGTCACGCCGGCCTCACGCAGGGTTCACTGCGGCCTCACGCTGGTCGCGCGCCGTCCTCACTCCTGCGCCGCCTGCTTCGGCACGAGGTCGAGGAGCCTGCCCGGCGAGCCCATCACGTTGTAGCCTGCATCGACGTGGAGGATCTCGCCCGAGATCCCCTGCGAGTCGCGGGAGAGCAGCCAGGCGCCGGCCTTGCCGACCTCGTCGTGGGTGATGTTGCGGCCCATCGGCGACATGTGCTGGTAGAGTCCGAGCATGTCGTCCACGCCCGCGCCGCGGCCGGCGAGCGTCCGCAGCGGGCCGGCGCTGACCGCATTGACGCGGACGCCGGCGGGGCCGAGGTCGAAGGCCATGTAGCGCATGCACATGTCGAGGGTCGCCTTGCAGACGCCCATGATGTTGTAGCCGGGCACCACTTTCTCGCCGCCGAAGTAGGTGAGGGTGAGGATCGACGAGTCTTTGGAGAGGAAGCCGCGGGAGAGCCGGCCGACGGCCAGCAGGCTGTAGGCGCTCGTTTCCATGGCGACGCGGAAGCCCTCGCGGCTGCAGTTGGTGGTTTCGCCCTTGAGGTCCTCGAGCGGTGCGAAGGCGATCGAGTGGAGCAGGAAGTCGATCGTGCCAAACTCCTGCTTGCCGCGATCCATGACGGCGGCGATCTGGTCGTCGCTCGACACGTCCATGGGCACGAGGAACTTGGCATTGGGTTCGGGGTCGGTGAGCAGGGCGACGCGGCGGCGGTTTCGTTGCCGTTCGTCGTCGGGGCGATCGGGGAGGTGGGTGAAGCCGATCTGGCCGCCCTCGGCCATGATGATCTTGGCGATTGCCCAGGCGATCGAATGATCGTTGGCCACGCCGAGCACGAGGCCCTTCATTCCGTCGAACCTGCCCATCGAGTCGTCTCCAGAAGCGAGGTGCAAAAAGCGAGTCCGGCCGCGTGGCGGCGCCGCGCAGCCGGTTTCGAGCGCGGAATGTAGCGGTTGGTCGCGAATCCCTGCAACGCGGCGTCGTGGGGTCGGCTGTGGCGTCGCCGCGGCGGTGGGGCCGCACCCTTGTCGGAGCGGTGCGTGGTGGGTAAAAAAGCGTCCTAGCCCCGTTAGCTCAATTGGTCAGAGCATCTGACTCTTAATCAGAGGGTTCTTGGTTCGAGTCCAAGACGGGGCACTCGCTCTATTCGCCGGCGGTTGCTGGCTTGTCGGCTCCTGTGGGACAGGCTTGAACCGGGCCCGTTGCAATGCTCCCGCACCCGGCCGGAGACATGCTCGGCGCCGGTGGGAATGGTGTCCGACCTACCTGCGGTGTGTGAGTTCTCTTCTCAAACGCTTCGGAGCGACCGCTGCGTGGCACACGTCGCACCGGCTTCTGAGCGTGCCTCCGGCCGGCTGCTCCTCCCCCAGAGTTCAGTCGATCGAAAGGTGAACCGTGAAGACACACAGGTTGAAAACCTGTGCTACGGGGGTGGGGGCGAGGGGCTGCCCGTGCCCGGGAGCAGGCGTTGCTGACAAGCGCAGCCAGGATGGCGGAGCGCAGTCAGCATCGAGCGAGCGGAGGGCAGGATGCCCGTAGCGAGCGTCCGGCGATGGGCATGGGCAGCCCCTCGCCACGCGGCGGAGTCAGTGTGTGCCCCCATCGCTTACGCGCCCGTGGTGTCGCTCGAGCCTGCGTCACGATCCGTTCCAGGAGCCCGGCCCCCATGCCGTCCGGATTCTGGCTGATCCTCACGATCGCGGTCGTGGCTGGCTTCGCCGTGATGCTTGGGAAGCCGACCGGCCGAAAGCAGCGTTCATCGAAGCCCTGGCGGGGGCAGGTCAAGCCGCCGCCACCACCGCCTTGATCTCGGCGACAGGCTTCGAAGGCCCCGGGCAGCACTCGCGGCTCACGGAAAACTCACACGGTCCGCTGGAAGCACCCGGGAAATCGGCCTGCCGCCCGGGGGGCGGGGGGCGTACCATTCCGGTGGCGGAATGCGGTGCGGCGCTGCAGGGATCGCCGCGGATCGTTCACCGGAGGAACGATGACCGACTCCCGATCCAAGCTCTTCGTTCTCGACACCAACGTCATTCTTCACGACAGCGGCTGCCTGCGGAAGTTCGCCGAGCACGATGTCGCCGTGCCGATCACCGTGCTCGAGGAACTCGACCAGTTCAAGCGCGGCAACGAAGACATCCACTTCCAGGCCCGCGAGTTCCTCCGGCGGCTCGACGCCCTCACCGGCGACGTGCTCTCCCGCGAGGGCAGCCCGCTCGGCGACGGACTCGGCTCGATCCGCGTGGTGCTCGGCCGGGGCTCGGCGCCGCGGCTCGACGACGCCTTCCTGCAGGACACGCCCGACCATCGGATTCTCCGCACCACGCTGGCGATCCAGGCCGAGGAGGCGCCGCGGCAGGTGGTGCTCGTGTCGAAAGACACCAATCTGCGGATGAAGGCCAAGTCGCTCGGCATCAACGCCCAGGACTACAAGTCGGACAAGGTGCAGGGATTCGACAAGCTCTATTCGGGCCGCCGCGTGATCGAGGGACTCGCCTCGGAGACGATCGACCACCTCTACGCCAACGGCGGCGTGCTTCCGGCGGGCATGCTGCCGCTGCCACAGGCTCCCGTGGCGAACGAGAACTTCGTGCTCCGCAACGGCAGCAAGTCGGCGCTCGCCACCTACCGCCGCGGCGACGACGCCTTCCACCGCGTCGAGAAGCTCACCTGCTATGGCATCACTCCCCGGAATGCAGAGCAGTCGTTCGCCCTGAAGGCGCTGATGGACGACTCGATCCGGCTCGTCACGCTCGCCGGCAGCGCCGGCACCGGCAAGACGCTCCTGGCGCTGGCGGCGGCGCTCGAGTGCCGCCAGAAGTACCGGCAGATCATGCTCGCCCGGCCCGTGGTGCCGCTCTCCAATCGCGACCTTGGATTCCTGCCAGGTGACATCGCCGACAAGCTCGATCCCTACATGCAGCCGCTGTACGACAACCTCACCGTGATCCGCCACCAGTGCGGCGACGACACGCAGGCCGCCCAGCGGATCAACGACATGCGGGAGTCGGAGAAGCTCGTGATCACGCCGCTGGCCTACATCCGCGGCCGCAGCCTGCAGCGGATGTTTTTCATCGTGGATGAGGCGCAGAACCTCACGCCCCACGAGGTGAAGACGATCATCACTCGGGCCGGTGAGGGGACGAAGATCGTGTTCACCGGCGACGTGGCCCAGATCGATCAGCCCTACCTCGACGCCTTGTCCAACGGGCTCAGTTATCTGATTCACCGGATGACCGGTCAGCCGCTCTACGCGCACGTGACGCTGGAGAAGGGAGAACGGTCGGAACTTGCCGACCTGGCGAGTGCGCTGTTGTGACCGCCGCCCCCGCCGTCTTCACCGTCGTCTCGCCCGGCCGCGTCAACCTCATCGGCGAGCACACCGACTACAACGACGGCTTCGTGCTGCCGATGGCAATCGAACGCGGACTCAGGATCGCCGTCCGCCAGCGGGTGAGCCGGACGGCCGTCGTGTCGAGCGACCGCGGCGGACCTGCGGTGGAGATCGACCTCGACGGCCCGCTCGCGGCCGGCCGGACGGGCTGGGGCCGGTACGTCGAAGGCGTGGTTGCCGGCTACCGCCGGCTGGGCTGGGAGATCCCGGGCTTCGAGGCCGCGATCACCGCCGACCTGCCCGCGGGCGGCGGTCTGAGCAGCAGTGCCGCACTCGAGGTGGGGATCGCGACGGTGGTGGAAGCCCTGTGCGGGCGTGGGCTGCCGACCGCCGAGAAGGCACTCCTCTGCCAGCGGGCGGAGCACGAGTTTGCCGGCGTGCCCTGCGGCATCATGGACCAGTTCGCCGTCGCCTTCGGCCGCGCAGGCCACGCCCTCCTGCTCGACTGCCGCAGTCGCACGATCCGGCCGGTGCCGCTTGCCGAGGAAGTATCGATCCTCGTGATCGACAGCGGCGTGAAGCATGCCCTTGCCGACGGTGGCTATGCGGCACGGCGACGCGACTGCGAGGCGGCCGCGCAGCTGCTCGGCAGGCCCGCGCTTCGCGATGTGTCGCCGGCTGAGTGGCCGGCGGTCGAGCCAATGCTGCCGGAACCGCACCGCCGCCGCGCTCGGCACGTGGTCGCCGAGAGCGCCCGCGTGCTGCACTTCGCGGCCGCGGTCGAAGCGGGCGACTGGACGCACGCGGGCCGACTCATGGATGACAGCCATGCCTCGCTCCGCGACGACTTCGAGGTCTCATGCCGAGAACTCGACCTGATCTGCGAGGCCGCCGGCGCGGTGGCCGGCGTCTTCGGCTGCCGGATGACCGGCGGCGGATTTGGAGGCTGTGCCGTCGCCCTCATCGATGCGGCGCGGGCCGCGGCGATCGCCGCCGAGGTCCGGGCGAAGTGCGGTGCGGTGCTGGAGCAGGAGCCCACGGTCTTCGCCACCGCCGCGGCTGCCGGTGCGCGGCTCGTGGCGGATTGACGCACCGGAGAGAAAAGTGGCTTGCGCGACTATCGGCCGTCGCTGGATGGAATCACCGGCGGATGGCTTCCCGTCAGCGTGATCGCGAGCCGCGGACCGGCGATGGTCGGATCGGTTCGCAGGAACTGCGAAAAAATCATGCCGTCCCCCGGCCACTCCCGCGTGGCTGCAAGCCGGGCCCGCACCCAGACGCTCGTCCCGCCAGCGACGAAGGCCGTGATGTCGCGGACCGGATGGTCGAAGCCGCCGCGGCCCGCCTCGAGTTGGGCGAGCGTGGTCCAGGTTTCCCCGTCGGGCGACACGTCGAGGCCGGCACGGGCTCCCGGGTCGTAGGGAAACGGATCGCCCGTAGTCCAGACGGCGAGTCCGGCCATGAGCGAGGCCGACTGGATCGCGAACGGCGCATCGAACCTCAGGACGACGCTGCCTTCGCGGCCGGGAACCGTGGGGCGGATGAATCTCGTCGACCCCGCGACGCGCTCCGTATAGGCCTCGGCATCGGTCATCGAGACCACGAACTGCCGCCAGCGGTCGTCGAGCAGGTTGAACTCCGTGCGTCGATAGGGCGGCATTCGCCAGGCCACCTGCGCCGGAGCCGCCAGTCGTCGCCCGGCCGCATCGATCGGGCCTCGCGCCGACCCGACGAGTTCGAGACGGTAGTCCCCCTCGGCGGCCGTGATGGCATCGAGACCCGACAGTTTCCAGCTGCGGCCGTTGCCGGTCACCGTCAGCGCATCGGTGGCGATCGGCTCGCCGCCGCGCGTGAGACGGAAGTCCCGGGCGGAGAGTTCGGTGATCTCTGAGTCGAAGTCGAGGGCGGCCCAGGCGAGCGGTTCGGTGCGGCCGTTTGAGATCGAGTGAAACGCCGCCGTGGGCCCTCGGCTGGAGACCGATGGCGGCGCACCGGCCCACCACGCGGCCATGCCCAGGGCTGCAGCCGCCGTGGCGAGGCCCGCCATGCGGCCCACGGAACCGATTCCCCCGGGGCGGGCGGCGATTGGCTGTCCGGCGAGCAACCGCTCGAGGTCGTCGGCGAGGAGATCGGCAGACGCGTAGCGTTGTTGGGGCGACTTCGCGAGGCATGTCGCCGCGATCGCGGCGAGGCTCCGACCTGTCGCGGGCTCGCGAACGGCGAGCGGCACCGGCCGCGTCTCCCGCACCACCCGCGCCGTCTCGACGAGCGATAGCCGCGAGACGTCGTATGGCAGGCGGCCGGTCAGGAGTTCGTGGAGGATCACGCCGAGCGAGTAGACGTCGCTCCGCGGATCGACGTGCCCGCCGGCGAACTGCTCGGGGCTCATGTACTGCCGTGTGCCGACGCATTGGCCGGTCTCCGTCATCGCCGTGGCCGAGTCGAGATCCTCGGCGATCTTGGCGACCCCGAAGTCGATCACCCGCGGCCGACCGTCGCTGCCGACGAGGACGTTGCCGGGCTTGAGGTCGCGGTGCACGACGCCGACCTCGTGACCGTGGCCCACGGCCCGGCACACGTCGGCGAACAGCATCAGCCGTTCTCGGATGCCCAGCCCGCGATGCTCGCAGAAACGGACGAGCGGCGCTGCGTCGGGGATCAACTCCATCACAAAGTACGGTGTCGGGCCTGCAGGCCCGTCGAGCATGCCCGCCGAGTGGATGCGCGCGATCCCCGGGTGCCCGAGGCGGCCAAGCACGTCGGCCTCGCGGGTGAAGCGGGCGACGGCGCCCGGCGAACGGGGCCCCGGGCGGATGGTCTTCAGGGCCACCGGCCGCGAAGGTGCACGCTGACGACCGAGGTAGACCCGGCCCATGCCTCCCTGGCCGATCACCGCCTCGATTCGCACGTCGCCGACGTCACTGCCGACAAGAGGGTCGGCCTCCCATTCGTCGGCGGCGTGGAGGCCAAACCCGGTGTCTCGTCGCGAGAGACCGGCCGACGACGCTGCCGTGTCGGCGCCGGGCGGCTGACTGGCCGCACCGGCGTGCGGTGGCGCGACTGGCGACTCGCGGTCGTCGGGCACGCGACTGTCCCTCCACGACGCCGGTCAGGCCGGCGGCTGTTTCGTCATCCGTCGCTCAGGCGATGCCTTGCCGCAGCGCCCAGACCGCCGCCTGGGTGCGATCGTTGAGCGACGTTTTCCGGAGCAGATTTTGGACGTGCTCCTTCACCGTCTCAACCGAGATCTCCAGCGAGTCGGCGATCTCCTGGTTGGAAAGCCCCATCGCGACCAGCCTCAGCACCTGCGTCTCCCGCGGTGTCAGCGGGATCCCTCCGCTGACCGCAGCATCCCGTTTGGCCATCGAACTCGCCATCCGCTTGAGTTCCCCGGCCCGCGAGGGAGGGGATCCATCGGCGGCACCGGTGACCGCGGCGATCAACTCGGCGCGGGAGGCTGTCTTGAGCAGGTAGTCGTGGGCACCGGCCGACACGGCACGGGCGACGTAGGTGGGGTTGTCGAAGGCCGACAGCATCACCACCTTCGTGCCTGGCACCGCCGCTCGCAGCCGCTTCACCGCGTCGAGCGAGTCCCCGCTCTCCAGCAGGACATCGAGGAGGATCACATCGGGCTTGAGCTTACGAGCCTGCTTCAGCGCCTCGTCGGTCGACGAGGCATCTCCGCAGACCCGGACGGCGGAGTCCTTGAAAACGCTCTGCAGACCGTGCTTGATGATGTCGTGGTCATCGACGACGAGAACTTTGACTGCCATGGGGGGCATCGTCACCTACCCCGGGGGAGATGTCAACTTTTATGATCGTGCGGACAGTCCTCGTGCCAGTATGGTGGTGTGATCGACCACCGGCGGGGAGTCGAAGAACATCGGCTGCGGGAACTGGCTCCGCCGGGGGCAGCGCAATCTCGCGGATAAGTGCACTGGTTCGGCGATGCGCCAGAGGGTGAGGCAGAGACAGCCATGACCATCCCCCGCATTCTTCGTGAAGGCTCCGGCGTGGTGGCGGTTCTCAAGCCGTTCGGCCTCGCGACTCAGGCACCTCCCGGGATCGAGTCGGTGGAGCGGTGGCTTCGCGGCCGACTCGGCAGGGATGCCACGGGCTACCTGGGAGTGCCGCATCGGCTTGACCGGGCGGTGTCGGGGGTGGTGCTCATGGCGGCGACGCCGAGGGCTGCGCGGAAGCTCTCCCGTCAGTTCGAGCGACGGGAGATCGTGAAGACGTACCTGGCGGTCGTGGCCCCGACCGCGGACGCGGCGGCAGGGGCGCATGCCGCAGAGCCGGCCGAAGCGGTGCCTGCCGCGGTTGCCGTCGTCTGGCGGGACTTCCTCCGCAAAAACCCCGAACAGGCGCGGAGCGAGATCGTCGAGCCTGAGTCGCCGCACTCGAGGGAGGCCGTCACGCAGGTGTCGTGCATCGACCGCCGGAGCGACGACGGAGGCACGCGGCTCCTGCACTTCGTGCCTTTGACCGGACGCATGCACCAGCTCCGCCTGCAGGCGGCGAGCCGCGGCCTGCCGATCGTTGGCGACGAACTGTATGGCGGTCCTCCGCTCGGCGAAGGGGATGCGCGGGAGCGACCGATCCTGCTCCATGCCTGGAGGATCGCGTACGCCGATCCCGACACGGGTGAACGCGTCACCATCGACGCCCCGTTGCCGGACCACTGGCCGGAGTGGGCCAGGCCAGACTGAGCGATGGTCGTCAGGGTGTCACGAGCCAGCCGGCGTGCCGCAGTGCCTGCTCGATCCACGGCCGCGTCCAGGGGTTCCAGGTCGGGTATGCCACCGACAGCACCGAGATCGCGAGCAGGAGGCAGGCGAGGACTCGGCCAGACCGCGAGCGGCCAAGAATGTCGGCGGCCGGCACGGCGGCGACCACCCATAGCGGCGCCATCCAGAACACCCAGCGGAAGCCGCTCGACATTCCGCCGTAGTTGCGATCGGCCTGGGGACGCAGCAGGTAGAAGGTGATCACGACCGCCGATACGGCGGCGATCGCCATCGCGACGTCGGCCTCGCCCGAGTCCCGTCGCCGATGACGCCGTGCCACGAGCAGCGCGAGCCCGGGCACCACGAGCAGCCATGCCGGGGTGAGCGCGAGGATGCCGTGATGGCCGGCGATGGCGTGCCATGCGTACACGGCCCGCGACGGCTCGCCGCGGTCGATGCCCTGCGGCGAGCGCCAGTAGCTCTGCAGCAGTCGCCCGTCGGGCAGCCGGATCGCGTAGTCGTACCAGTTGTGTGGGTTCCACGACTCCTCGGTGGCAGTCGCCACGGCGGGCTGCAGGCCGTCGGTGCGGTGCGCGTAGGGAGGCACGATCGTGCCGTGAGCGAGGTGATTGGCGGCAAGCGCCGCGGCCGTCACCAGCAGGGCGGCGGGCGCGGCGGCCGTGAGCGTGCGGCGAAGGTCGCACCGCGCCAGCACGACGAGCACCGCGACGAGCCAGGCGAGCGCGGGAAGTTCGAATGCGGCGACGAGCGCAGCCGCCAGCCCGGCGGCGAAGAACAGCCAGGCGGAGCGGTGCGAGCCGGCGCGGATCGCCAGCACCAGCCAGAGGCTCGCCGCGGCCGCGGCTGCGGCCGGGAGGTGGTTGGTGAGCACGACGGCGAACGTGGTGAGCAACGTGCCGCAGGCGGCGAGGGCTGCCGCCCAGACCCGGCCCCAGTCGGACGAGCCCACCGTGTCGGCCGCGCGGAGCGTGAACGCGAGCATGATCGCAAACGGGACCGCTCCGCAGACGAGCAGGAGCAAGCGGCCCACCTCGAAAAGATGATCACCCAGCGTCCAGCCGGTGAGCCGGTGGATCAGCCAGTACGGCGCCGCGGCGATCACCGACAAGAGCGGCGGCTTGCTGGAATACAGGTGGAGCTTTCCGGCGGCGTCGGGGTGCACCACCGCGTCGATCGTGTCCCAGCCCGGCTCGACGACGAGGTCTTCGATCGCGAACGTTCCGCGTTCGACCAGCGCCCGCACCGTCAGCCAGCGGCTGCGGTCGTTGCCCGACAGGAACGGGCGGACGAGCCGCTTCTCCCGCTCGATGCGGGCCCGCACTGCGGCCGCGTCGAGCGGCCCGCCGGCCGCGGCATCCCGTTTCACCGCTTCCTCCACCAGCCGGTTCTCCAAGGCGATGCGATCGACGCTCGCCACAGCGGCGATCCGGCCGACGATCCCGCCGAGGGCCACCGACGCGAGGATCGCATACACGCCCCACCGCAGGCGGCGACGGGCCTCGGCATCGCCTGCTTCGGGGATCGCCGTGATCATCGCCGCCACGCGGCCGAGGTCGGCGAGGCCGCGGAAGAACCTGCCCATGCCGTACTTCGAGACGCCCCGCATCCGAGGCCGGTGGTGCACCGCCACCTCGACCACGCCGTGGCCATCGAGCGACACGAGCGTGGGAATGAAGCGATGCATGTCGGTCGCGAGATCGAGTCGGCGGGCGACGTCGCCGCGGATGGCCTTGAGGCCGCAGTTGTGGTCGTGCAGGTCGAGCCCCGTCACCCAGCCGACCAGCAGGTTGAACACCCTCGAGGGCAACGTCTTGTGCCAGGGGTCGAGCCGCGGTGTCTTCCAGCCGTTGACGAGGCCGATCGCGGGGTCGGCATCGAGCATCCGCACCATCCGCGGGATCTCGGCCGGATCGTCCTGGCCGTCGCCGTCGAGCATGACCACGTGCCTGCCGCGGCAGCGGCGAAAGCCGGTCATCAGTGCGGCCGACTTGCCCAGGCCGGTGTCGTGCCGTTCGCCCGCGACCCGGTTGTCGGCCGCCGCCGCCTCGACGATCTCCGCCCAGGAGCCGTCGGCCGAGCCGTCATCGACGAGGAATGCCTCCCAGGAGAGCCCTGCGGCGTCGAGTCGCTCGCGAATCTCGGCCACCAGCGGGCCGATGTTGCCCGCTTCGTCGCGCACCGGAACGACGAGGGAGACGTCGAGCGGTCGCATGCGGGCGTGGGTTCCTGAGTCGGGAAGGCCGCGACAAGGATACCTCGCGGCCGGGGGGCGATGCTGCGCCGGTACCGCCCGCCCTCATGCCTGATGGCGTTGGGCTGGGGCGACGTCGGGCGGGTAAACTCGGGCTCCACGCTCCCGAACTCCCGCATCATCGACACCATGACCCGCCTCATCTCCTTCGGCGTGCTCCTCGGCCTCGTGGTGCTGTTCGGCCTGCTCTCCTTCCGGGTGATGGCGAACTTCCTGCTGCCGATGCTGCTGGCGGCGATGCTCGTCGTGATCTTCGGGCCCATGCACCGCTGGATCCGCGAGCGGACGCGGTGGCCCGACTGGGCCGCGGCGGCGCTCTCCACGCTGCTGGTCGTCCTGATCGTGCTCGCGCCGGTGTCGCTGCTCATTTTCCGGGCGGGGGGTGACGCCATGGGAATCCTGCGCCGCCCCGACGCGGTGAAGCTCGACCCACACGTCCTCGACGGGCTCATTGCCCGCTTCAACGAGGCCACCAACCTCCAGCTCACGGCGGAGAGCGTCAATGCCGAACTCAAGCGGCTGATCGAGGACTGGATCGGGCCGATCGCGGCCCGTGCCCCTGCGGTGATCGCCAAGATCCTCATCGGTGCGATCGTCACGGTGGTGAGCCTCTTCTACTTCTTCGCCGACGGCGGCCGGATGATCGAGGGCGTCACGCGGCTGATCCCGCTCGATCGCCGCTACCAGTGGCAGCTGCTCGAGGAGTTCGAGGAGGTGAGCCGCGCGGTGGTGAGTTCGATCCTGCTCGCCGCGGTGGTGCAGGCGGCACTGGCCGGCCTGGGCTTCTACGTCGCCGGCCTCGGGAAGGTGTTCCTGCTCACGCTGCTCACCTTCTTCGGTGCGCTGGTGCCGATCGCGGGCGCTGCGATCGTCTGGGGCGCCGCGAGCCTCTACCTCCTCTGTTTCGAGAAAGACACCTGGGCCGCAGCCGGCCTCGCCCTCTGGGGCTTTGGCGTGGTGTCCACCGTCGACAACATCATCAAGCCGCTCGTCCTCCACGGACAGTCGAAGCTCCATCCGCTCCTGGCCCTGCTCAGTGTGCTCGGGGGCGTGGGGGCCCTCGGGCCGATCGGGATCTTCGTCGGGCCGATCGCCGTCGCCTTCCTGCAGGCGGCCCTGACGATGCTTCAGGCCGAAATCGGCAGCCTTTCGGGCGACGGGGGCCCCGGCTGGGGCCGGCCGACCGCGGCCCGCCGGAACGACCCGCCGACCGGCCTTGCATAGGCGGGTGTCCGGAGGGTGGAATCGTGGGGCCGCGGCGGACGCCCGCGGACCGAAGAGAAAGGATCGACGATGCTCGATTTCGTGCTGGCGATGGCGGCTCTGCTGATGACCGGGATCGAGGCGGCGTACGTGCCGACGGACGAGGGAGGCGGCGACTACCTCGTCCGCGTCGAGCCGGATCTCGTCAAGAGTGCCAGTTCCTACCAGTTCACCAGCGACGTGCCCGCCGACGCCCGCGACGTGCGTCGCGTGCGGATCTTCGTCGGCGATACCTGGCCGCCTGCGGTTGAGCGGGCCGTCCTCGAAGCCTCGCGAAAGCCACGCAGGGCGGCGCCGGTCGCAGTGACGTCGGCGCGGCTCGCCGACACCCATGCCGGCTCGGCTGGCGTCGTCGCCGAGCGACCCTGGGGCTGGCTCATCGGCAGCCTGATCGCCCTCTTCATGTCGTTGGGCGCCAACGCGTACCTGAGCATGCTGCTCGCCCAGATGCGGCAGCGATACCTCCGCGACATCCAGCAGGGCGTGGTGTAAGCGGCAGCGATGGCACGGGTTGGAAACCTGTGCTGCGGGGCCTGTGCTGCGGGAATGGAGGGAGCGTAGGTCTTCAACCTGCGCGAGAAGCCAACACAGGTGCGAAGCCTGTGCTACGTGCGGCGGCGGCCGCGCTTCGGCTCGACGCTCGCTGACCCGAAGAAGAAGGCCTCTGCCGGCCAGAGGTCGCCTTCGTTGGCCGGGGGCGAGACCGGCGTCGGGGCCTCTGGTGGTGGCGGGATGATCGCTGTCGCCTCGACGACCGGCGGCCGCGGCTCGGCCGTTGGTTTCGGCCGCGGCGTGGGGAGCGCTGCGGGGAGCGTCGTCACGGCGCCGAACAGCGGTGCCGGATCGGTGAACGAGCGGACGTGGGCGCCGGCGGCAGCGAACGTCTTCGCCACGTGTTCGTGGCAGGTGAGCACCAGCATTTGCCGGTCAGCCGCCTGCTCCGCGATGAACTCGACGAGCACACGGGCGGCCGAGCGGGCCCGGGCGTCGTCGAAGTTGACCAACGCATCGTCCATCACCACCGGCAGGCTGACGTCGTGTCGGTTGAGGTCGCGGATCAACGCCAGTCGTAGGGCGAGGAACACCTGCTCGCGGGTGCCGCGGCTGAGCCGTTCCGGATTCCAGATCTCGCCGTCGCGATCGTGAACCTCCAGACGTGCCTCGTCGATGGCCGTCGTGATCGACGGATACCGACCGTCGGTGAGTCGGGCGAGCCACCGCGAGGCCTCGCGCAGGACCGGGGGCTGGTGGTCGCGGGCCACGGCGGCCCGCGTCTGCTCCAGCAGCACGTGGGCCCGGTGGAGCAGGTCGCGCCGCCGCTGCTGCTCGCCGAGTCGCTCCTCGATGGAGGCCAGTTCGGCCTGCAGGCTTTCGAGCGTGTGGTCGTTGGAGGCTGCGGCCACGCGGTCGGCCACCACCTGCCGCCGCTCGGTCGCGGCGGCGAGCGCGGCGCGGTGCCGCTGCGTCACCTCACGGGCCTCGGCGAGCCGCTTCGCCAGCGGCACCACGTGGGCCTCGGCCAGCCAGCGGTCCACCTCCGGCGGCTCGGTGGTCCGCCTCCGGGCTTCCGACCAGGCGAGTTCCGCCACCGCCGCGGCCGTGCGGGCCGCTTCGTATTCCGGCCGCCGGTCCACCTTCGCGAGGAACTCCTGCTCCGTCTCCACGCCCCAGCGGACGAAGAACTCCTTCACGGCCCGTCCTGCCACGCGAACCTGACGCAGCACGCTGCGATGCCGGCGGCGGGCCGACTCCAGTCGCCGGGTGAGCTGGCTCCGGCGGCGGATCGCCGACCGTTCGGCGTCGAGCCGCTCCTCCAGCAGCTTGAGGTGGTCGGTGGGCGTGGCCTCGGGAACGAGCTCGCACTCCACGAGCACCTCGTCGATCCGTCGCGAAAAGGCGGCGAGTTCATCCCGCTTGTGGCGGGCCTCCTCCGAAAGCCGCTTGCGGTCGTCGTCGAGCGTGAGGAGCGTATGCCGGTGCGCGGCGATCTGCCGCACCTCGCGGGGCGTGAGCCCGGTGGGCAGGCCGCGGGACGAGAGCGACTTCTTCCAGCGGCTGCGGGCCGCGGTCCGGGCCTCCAGGGCGTGGGCGACAGCCTGTTCGGCGAGCGTCACCTTGTCGGCGAGCACGTGCATCGAACCCTCGCGGGCGAGGAGATCCTCGAGCCGGTCAACCTCGGCCTGCGCCAGCGCCAGTCGCCGGTCGAGTGACAGCGTCGCGTCGGCCGGGATCGCGCCATCGAGCGTGCCGCACTGCTCGACGAGCTCGTCCCGTTGCTCCTTTGCCACCTCGAGCTGGTGCCGCAGGGCGTCGAGCCTGACGGTCGAGTTCTTGTCGAGCGACCAGGTCGTCACCGACGCCACACCGGCGCCGGCCAGGCCGAGGGCCGCCATCGCGTAGGCCATCTGGCCGGTGACCTCTCGGGGCAGGAGCAGCCCCGAGAGCAGCATGCCGATCCCGAGCGTGAACAGCGTGCCAAGGCCGATCAGCCACGGGGCCGGCACGAGCTGGTTTCCCACGCTCTCGGCCACCTCGCGGTCGATGCGGGCGATCGTGCGGTCCAGCTCCGCGAGCTGATCCCCGGCGGTGATCCGCTTCCGGATCGCGGAGGCTCGGCCCGTAGCCTGCTCGATCGCCTGCGCGATCGTGAGCCCCGCGAGGCCCGACCCGGCGACCGTCACGCTCCCCTTGGTGTCGTTGAGCGACCGCTTGGCCTCCGTGAGCGCCCGCTTGGCCTCGGCCAGCTCGCGGGCGGCGCGGGAGCAGTCGCGGGCGCGGGCCCGCAGGGGACCGAACGAGAGGGCGAAGCCCTCGGGCAGGAGCACGTCGGGGATCGCGCCGCCATCGACGTCGAGGTTTGCGGCGACCGGCACCACCCGCGAGAGGCCGGCGACGCCCACCTGCTCGCCGAACCGCCGGGCGGCAAGCCGCGCATGACTCTCGGCGCGGGCGGCCTCGGCGGCGAGACGTTCGAGCTTCGGCGCTTCATCGAGGATGGCCGTGACGATCGCCCGCTTCCGCCAGACGGCGGTTTCGACGGGCAGCTCCCGCAGCTGGCGGGCATACTTCGCCCGAAACTTCTTCCGCGTCTTGGCGAGCCGTTCCAACCGCCGCAGCCGGCGATTCGCGAGCCGCCACGTGTCGCGATCGGGGTGAACCAGCGGCGCCGAGTCGAGGGCGGTGAGCTCCTCCGCCGTCCGCCGCCACTCCGCGTGCAGGGGCTCGAGCGCGAGCACGCCGCGGACCACGTCCTCGGACTTCATCGCCGCCTCGATCCGTGGCTCGATGCCCGCGATCTCCGCGTCGAGGTGCGCCAGCTCGGTCCAGAGGCCGCCGGCGACCACGGCGGGAGAACCGGCCGCGGCCATCCGCTCCAGCACGTCGGTCCGGCGGGCCTCGAGCGCGGCCAGTGGTGAGACGGTGGCATTGGGAGAGTCGATCCGCTCGATCGCCTCGCGGAGGTGGCCGAGCACCCGCGCGACCGTCGAGCGGTCGAGGCCCGCGGCGAGTTCGTAGAGCCGACGACCGCAGCCCTCGGGCTCGAGCGTCCGCAGCTCGTGCAGTTCATCGAGACCGAACGCCATCACGCTGGTGAACGTCGTCTCGTCGATGTCGCCGACGACGTCCTGCAGGTAGATCTTGTGGCGGCTGGCGTGGTCGTGCCGGGGATCGACGTCGGCGATCCGTACCAGATCCCCGGCGTCGCCGCCGAGGCCGACCACGTCGTCGGCATAGCTCTCGTTGGTGAGCGTGGTGAGTTCGGGGCCCTCGTGCCGACGCTCGATCGCCGTCAGCGTGTCCTCCGGAGGCATGCGGACCAGGAGCCGGCCGGCGCACGGCTTGCGGGCGTCGAGCACGCCGCGACGAAACAGCCCCTCGAAGCCGAAGAAGACCGCGCGGACGAACTCCAGAAGCGTGGTCTTGCCGGTTTCATTGGTGCCGTAGAGCACCTGCACGCCGGGACCGAGCCGGTCGATGGAGGTGCGGTCGAGGGCTCCGAAACGTTCCACCTCGATGCGTTCGATGAACATGTCAGGCTCCGCGATGCGTCGGTATCAGGGGGAGGTTGGAGGGCGTGGCCGAGCGGTGAGGCCGACTCGACGGTCAGACCGATTCGATCAGTTCGAGGGCGAGCCAGCCGGCCTCGCGGGCCTCGGGGGCCGCGAGCGTCTGCGACTCCTCGACCATCGTCACGATGTCGGCGAGCGCCGACGAAAACGACGTGGTCGATCCCGGCCGGCCGCCGGAGCGGGCGTGGCCGAGGGGGGCAAGCGACTCGGTCGGCTCGGCGACGAGTTCATGACACCAGACGCGGAAGGTCTTGGCATCGTAGAGCTCGCGGAGGCGGGAGAGCGTCTCGGCCGCGATCTCACCCACGCGGACGCGGCGGGCCACGTTCGTGCCGCAGGCGACGGAGCAGCGGACGAGCTCCACGGTCGCGGCGCGGTCCGGCGGCTGCTTCTCCAGTGCGGCCCAGATGGCGGTGGCGAGTTCCTCGTCACCGCCTGTGGACGATTCGACCGACACCGTCCGCCAGGCGACGCGATGGGTGGGAACCTCGTGCCAGGTGCGCCGCCAGTCGGCGTGCGGTGCGGCGAAGGAGTCGGCCACCGTGGCCTCGATCGCCTCCCGGTCGAGGAGCGTGAGCGTACAGCAGGCTCCGGGCGATGCCTCATCGACACCGCGGGCCTGCAGGGCGGGCAGGAAGTGCACGCCCGGCGGCAGGGCCTGCGACTGCCGGGATGCCCAGATCCAAAAGGCGCCCGGCTGCGACCAGCTGGCCGACGCTGTTGCCGCCGCCGCGAACGCCGCCGCCGAGGGTGTGGTCCGCGGCGTGGGAACGACGCCGAACTGTGGCTCGTCGGCGGCCCATCGCTGCTGGCTCCACAGGGCGTTGTCCCAGCCGACCACGATCCGGCGGTGGAGGGGCGACGGATCCCCCGAGACGGTCGCCACCGAGCCCGCGCCCGTCGGGCCGTGTGCCGAGACGATCTCGACGGCCAGGCCGCGGACCTCGAACTCGAGCGGTGCCAGCGGCGTGACGAAGAACAGCCCGCGGGGCTCGCCGAGCATCCGCGCGAGCTCGTGACAGAGCAACGGCTCGTCCACGACCGCCACCGTGCGGCAGCCGACGGCGGCGAGGTCGGTGATCAGGCGACGCAGGGCGGCGGCCTGCGCCGGGCTCGCGCGGGACGGATCGAGAAGCCTGCCGCAGATCACCAGCGCCGCGGCCTGGCTTCGCGTGGCCACCGTGGCCGCCTCCGCGAGCGCCGCCCCAGCGGCCTTCGAGACACACTCGGCGATGTCGGCCGGAGCCCCTTCGGGTGCGGCGATCGGGCGGTGGATCGCCGGGTCAAATGCAAAGACGATGTCGGCCACGCGGGTCACCTCCTCCACAATGGGGCGCGCCGAACCGCCGCCTTCCAGGCGCCGATCCGTGGCGGAAGGAAATACAGGAAAGATGGGGGCAATGTAACGCCCGCAGGCCAAATCACGCCACGTCAAAAAACGCGGCCCATCGGCCGGGAAGCCCCGCCGCCTGAACCAGCAGAACACGCTCGTCACTCGCGCCGCGCAATCCCGAGGCCCGCATGCCGCTCACGGCAGTGAAAACAGCGTGACGAGCGCCGGCAGCACATCGGACGATTCCGGCTGAAGCACCTCCTCGCGGAGCACGTCGAGGCCCGCGTTCCGGAACAGGTCGCGGTAGGTGTCGATCAAGTAGGGATGAAGCAGGAAGTCGCGGTCGGCCCCATAGGTGTTGGTGAGCAGCAGCCTGCCCCCCGGCGCCAGCGACTCCACCATCTGTCGGGCCATCCAGGCCACGTCGAACATGGGATAGAGCCAGCCGAAGCAGTAGATCGCCTCGACGACGGTGATCAGGTCCCAGGGGCCCTCCTCGACGTAGTCGAACGTGACCGCGTTGGCCTCGCGAAAGGTCGCGTGCGGCGCGGTGACCGCCTGCCGCGCGCGAGATATCGCGGAGGGGGCGATGTCGAGCGAGAGCACGGCGTCGGCGAGGCCGGCCAGGCCGGCCGTCAGGTTGCCGTTGCCGCAGCCCACCTCGACCACGCGGCCGTAGCGGCGATCGCCGAGCAACCGCATCTGCAGGTCGTGCTTCCGGCCTGCGTGGATCGCCTCGTCCTCGTCCGCAGCCCAGGGATCGCCTGCGGCCCAGCGTTCCTCGAACTCCTCCGCGATGCTGCGAAGGATCTCGTCGCGATCGACCGGCTCGCTCATGTCGCTCTCCGGAGGGGCCGAAAACCACGGGTCAGGGTACAGGTTTCGTAGCCGTCTCGTCATCATCCGCCGCGCCCGGCGAACGCCGTCAGAGGTGCGCGCCGCGGAGGCGGACGACTCCGTCCCGCAGCCGGATGGGCAGTTTCGCGTGCTCGAACGGCGGCGGCGACATCCAGACGTTGCAGCCGCGGGCGAATCACGCTGGACGCCGCATCGGGTCGTGGTTCACCCCACGCCTCACGGCGACTAGAGCGCATCTCCTCTCGCTGGAGCGATGAGTTGGAAATCCTGAGCGGGTAGGCGAGGGGGTCGGCGAACGCTCGAGGAGCCTTGGGCGTATCCTCGCCCCGGCGACAATCCGAAGGACCGCGAAGCGGAGACTTTTGCCGCCCCCGAGCCGTTGAT
>JAGWWA010000104.1 GCA_018970605.1 Planctomycetota bacterium
CCCCGGGCGGGCGATCGACCGGCCGGCATTTCCCACCGCCGACGGCAAGGCGTCGCTCGTCGTGCACGACCTCCCGCCCGCGCCGGAGGGGCTCACGCTGATGACGATCCGCAGCGAGGGGCAGTTCAACACCGTTGTCTACGAGGAGGAAGACCTCTACCGCAATCAGACGCGGCGCGACATCGTGCTCATCCATCCTGACGACGTACGAAAACACGGCCTGATCGACGGCGGCCGCTGCCGGATCGCGAGCGCGGCCGGCGAGATGCGCGGGCAGATCGTGGCGGCCTTCGACCAGATCCGTCCGGGCTGCGTGGCGATGTATTACCCGGAGAGCAACGTGCTCGTTCCCAAGGCGGCCGACCCGCTCTCGCGGACGCCCGCCTACAAGAGCGTGGCAGTGACGATCGCCGCTGACGCCTCAGCAACACCACCGCCGCGGCTCGTTCCGGAACTCGTCGGCGCCGGCACGCCCCGCGACAAGATGAACCAGTGCGGGTGATGCCGCTCGGGGCTGCCCACGCCCTCTCGCCGGACGTTCGTCTCGGCCCTCCAGGCCTCGACTCTCTGCATGTCCGCTGCGCTTCGCCACGGGCACCGAGCCGCCGCAGGCGGCTTGGTCGGCTTCGCTTGCTTCCATAGCCCGCTCGAGGGCATGGGCAGCCCCTCGCTGGTCCCTCCGTAGCACAGGTTTTCAACCTGTGCTACGGAGGTTGGAAGCCTGCGCTACTCGAACAGCGAGAGCTGGTCGCGCTGCGGGGGCTTGCGGCGAGGTTTTGCCTGCGGGGCGGCCGCGTCGGACTCGAACCCGATGAGCAGGTCGCGGGCCCGTTCGATCACGTCCGACGGCACGCCGGCGAGCCGCGCCACGTGCACGCCCCAGCTCTTGTCGGCCGCGCCCGGCACCACCTGGTGCAGGAATACGAGCTGCTCGTGGTGCTGCTTCACCAGCACCTGCACGTTCGCCACCCCCGGCAATCGCTCGAGCGCCGCGAGCTGCAGGTAGTGGGTCGCGAACAGCGTCCGGCAGCCGACCGACGACTGAAGGTGCTCCACCACCGCCTGCGCGATCGCGAGGCCATCGAACGTGCTCGTGCCGCGGCCCACCTCGTCGAGGATCACGAGGCTCTTCGGTGTGGCGCGGTTGAGGATCCTCGCGGTCTGCGCCATCTCGACGAGAAACGTGCTCGCGCCCCGTGCCAGGTCGTCGCCCGCGCCGATCCTCGCGAACAGCCGGTCGATGATGCCCACCCGCGCCCGCTTCGCCGGCACGAAGCTCCCCGCCTGCGCCATCACGGCCACGAGTGCCGCCTGGCGGATGAACGTGCTCTTGCCGCCCATGTTCGGGCCGGTCACGAGCAGGATCGCAGGCGCCGTTTCGCCGCCAGCCGAGAGGGTGAGGTCGTTGGCCACGAGCATGCCGGGCGGCAGGAGTTCCTCCAGCACCGGATGCCGGCCGCCGTCGATCACGAGTTCGCCGCCGGTCGAAATCTCCGGCCGTACCCAGCCGCGGGCCCGGGCCGCCTCGGCGAACGACAGCAGGACGTCGAGCACGGCAAGCACCTCGGCGGCGCGGTCGAGCCGGATTCGCTCCCCCGCCACGAACGTCCGCAGTTCCTCGAGCAGATGGATCTCGCGACGGACCGCCTCCTCCTCGGCGCCGAGCACCTGTCGCTGCCGCTCGTCGAGCTCCGGCGTGGTGTAGCGCTCGGCATTCTTCACCGTCTGCTTGCGGATGTATTCCGGCGGCACCTTCTCGGAATGTGCCCGGCCGATCTCCAGGAAGAAGCCGAACACGCGGTTGTAGCCCACCTTGAGCGAGGCGATGCCGGTTCGCTCGATCTCCTGCGCCTGGTAGCGGGTGATCCAGGCTTTGCCGCCGCTGGCGAGTTCGACGAGGTCGTCCAGCGGTGCGTCGAAGCCGGGGCGGATGAAGCCGCCCTCGCGGGCAAACACGGGGCAGCCCTCGCGGAGCGTGGCGCCGATCCGACTGGCGACGTCAGGGCAGGGATCGAGGCCATCCCGCAGGTCGGCGAGCAGGCCGCCGGAGGATGCGAGCAGGGAGACCACGTCCGGCAGGATCGCCGTCGCCCGGCCGATCCGCTCGAGGTCTCGCGGGCCGGCTCGGCCGGTGATCACGCGGCCAACGAGCCGCTCGATGTCGCCGATGCCGGAGAGCCTCTCGGCGAGCCGGGCCGCAAGAATCGGATCAGCCACGAGCGTCGCCACCGCGTCGAGCCGGTCGTCGATCGCCGACTTGTCCACCAGTGGCGCCGAGAGCCACTCGCCGAGCAGGCGGGCCCCCATCGGCGATCGCGTGCGGTCGAGCACGCCGGCCAGCGATCCGTCGCGGCGACCCGTGGCCACGGCCCGGACGAGCTCCAGACTCCGGCGCGACGCCTCGTCGATCTCAAGACGCCGCCCGGGGCGCCACGCGGCCAGCGTGTCGATCCTCGCGATCGCCGCCGGCTCGTTCTGCTCGAGGTAGGCCACGACCGCCCCCGCGGCCGCGACGCCGGGAGCGTCGGCCGGCAGTTCGAAGCCGAGACCCTCCAGACGCCGCCCGCCGAGGGCACGGCCCAGCGCCGCACCGGCCGTGGCATCGTCGAACCACCAGTCGGGCCGCGTGGTCACCAGCCGCTTGCCCGCAGCCTGCACGAGGGCCACGACCCGCTCGCGGTGCTTCTCGCCGCAGAGACACTCCGACGGGTCGAGTCGCAGGACGTGATCGGCCACATCGTCGCGGTCCACCACGGCCGCCTCGAATCGGCCGGCGGCGACGTCGATCCAGGCGAGGCCCACCTGCGCGTCGTCGCCGTCCCGCGGGATGATCGCGAGCAGCCAGTTGCTCCGCGCGGGATCGAGGAGTGTCTCGTCGGCGGCGATGCCGGGAGTGACGATTCGCGTCACCTCGCGACGGAGCAGGCCCTTGGTCGTTTTCGGGTCGTCGATCTGCTCGCAGATCGCCACGTGTCTCCCGGCGGCCACGAGCTTCACGAGCTGCGTGTCGAGCTGGTGATGCGGAAAGCCCGCCATGGGCAGGGCGTCGGGGCCCTTGTCTCGGCTGGTGAGCGTGAGGTCGAGAAGGTCGGCCGCCTCGCGGGCGTCGTCGCCGAAGAGCTCGTAGAAGTCGCCCATCCGGAACAGCACGAGCGCGCCCGGGCAGCGGGCCTTCGCCGCCTCGAACTGCTGCATCATGGGGGACGTCGTCGACGCCATGGGCGGAAATGTATCAGCCTTTGACCGGTTTGGCGGCGGGACGTACAAATCATGCGAGCCGGATGCCGATGAGAGGCCCCTGCGATGGGGACCTGTGAACCTGGTCAGGGCTTAACCGCAGCAGCCATAAGCAGTCGTCCCTTTGTGCGGTGGGCCTCTCATCGGCCTCCGGTCGGCTGGCGGGCATCGGGTCCGACGCCGCCTGAATGGTCTCCGTTTCGCGGTGGTGCTCTGATCCATGGCTGAATCGGCCGCCTACCAGGTCGTTGCCCGTCGGTATCGGCCGCAGCGGTTCGCCGACCTGGTCGGCCAGGAGCACGTCGCCCGCGGCTTGTCGGGGGCGATCGAGAGCGGCCGGATCGGCCACGCGTATCTCTTCACCGGCGCCCGCGGTGTCGGCAAGACGAGCGCGGCCAGGATCTACGCGAAGGCGCTGGAGTGCGAGCGTGGGCCTGCCGCCGAACCCTGCAACGACTGCGACTCCTGCCGAGCGATCGCGGCGGGTCAGGACGTGGACGTCGTCGAAATCGACGCCGCCAGCAACCGCGGCATCGACGAGATCCGGCAGCTCCGCCAGAACGTCGCGGTCAGGCCTGCACGCGGCCGGTTCAAGATCTACATCATCGACGAAGTCCACATGCTCACGCGGGAGGCGTTCAACGCGCTCCTGAAGACGCTGGAGGAGCCGCCGCAGCACGTCAAGTTCGTGCTCTGCACCACGGAGCCCGAAAAGCTCCCGATCACGATCCTCTCGCGGTGTCAGCGGTTCGACTTCACCACGGTCGACACGGGCTCGATCGCCGGACGGCTGGCCCAGATCGTGGAGGCCGAGGGGGCCGAGGTGTCGCCCGCGGCGCTCACGCTGATCGCCCGCCGGGCCGCCGGCAGCATGCGAGACAGCCAGTCGCTCCTCGAACAGCTGCTCGGCTCCGCGAGCGGCCCGATCGGCGTGGACGAGGTGCACGCCCTGATCGGCACGGGACGCGAGGAGCGGATCGGCGAGCTGGTGGCGGCGATCGCGGCACGCGACCCGGCCCGCGGTCTGGCGGCGCTCGACGCGTCGCTGCAGGGAGGCGCGGACCCCGGCGGCGTGCTCGACCAACTGATCGCCGCGCTTCGCGAGTGTCTGCTGGCCAGCGTCGGCTGCGATGCAGCGATGCTCGCCCTCTCGCCTGGGCTCGGGGTCGACCTCGCCGCCATCGGCGGGTCGCTGGGCACCGCCACGCTCCTGGCGATGCTGCAGATCCTCGATCAGTCGCTCTCACGGATGCGGACGAGCGGCCATGCGGCGCTCCTGGCGGAGATGGCGGTGATCCGCTTGGCGACGCTCGAAGATCTGGAGAGTGTTTCAGCCGCGGTTGACCGGCTGGCATCCGGGGCAGGGGCGGTGGCTGTGCCCTCCGCGTCTGCCGGAAATGCGATGCCGCGGCCGGCTTCGGCTGCCGCCGCCGCGACTCCGCCTCAAAAAAAAACGACCGAACTGACCGCTCGGGCCGTTGAGCCCGCACCGTCCGTGAGGCCTGTTCAAGCCGACACGCCGCCAGCATCGTCCTCGCCTGAGGCCGCCGCGACATCGTCCGACCTGTCCGTCGAGCCCCCGCCCGCCTTGCCGGCCGATCCCGCGGCCGCCTGGCATGCTGCTTCAGCGGCCGTCGGGGGCCTCGCCGGCGACTTCGCGGCTGAGGCGATCGGGGCATCGTGGCAGGACGACCACTTGGCGGTCCGACTTCCGGCGCAGGCCACGACCGCAGCGGCGTTCCTTCGCCGGCCGGAGGTGGTGACGGCGATCTCGGGAGCCCTCGAGACCCTCGCTGGACGGCGAATCCGGTATGGAATCGTCACGGTGGAGGCGGCCTCCGAACAGACGGCAGCCGCCGTCGCTGAGCAGACGCGGCCGGCGAGCGTGCAGACACAGGCGGCCTTGCTTCGCGAGGCTGCGGATCACCCGCTCGTTGCCCATGCCCGCACGCTGTTCGACGCGGCAATTCGCAAGGTGGAACCACCGCGAGCCCGCGAGCCGCGGACCGCCCCAGCGGCCGTTGCCGTGGCTGCGCCTCCAGAGGCCGGTGTTGATCGTGACGGCGACGCGAACGACGACTCTGCCCACGGGGAGGATCAGGATGGCTGACAAGCGTGGGGTGGTGGCGCGGCTGATCGACTCCTTCGCCGACCTGCCCGGCATCGGCCGAAGGACTGCGGAGCGGCTGGCGTATCACGTGCTCAACATGCCGAAGGACGAGGCACTCGGGTTCGCCGATGCGATCCGTGCGGTGAAGGAAAATCTCCGCCCCTGTCGCACCTGCTTCAATCTCGCCGAGGGAGAGCAGTGCACCATCTGCGCCGACCCGCGCCGCGACCGGACGGTTCTCTGCGTGGTCGAGCAGGTTCGCGACCTCCTCGCGCTCGAGCAGGCGGGCAGTTACCGGGGGCTGTATCACGTGCTGCAGGGACGGATCGCGCCGCTGGAGGGAAAGGGGGCCGACGGCCTCACGCTCGACGCCCTTGCCGCCCGGGTGGCTCAGGGGCAGTTTCGCGAGGTGATCCTCGGCACCACGCCGAACGTCGAGGGGGACGCCACGGCGCTGGTGGTCGCGCAGCGTCTTGAGGGAGTGTCCGTCGAACTCACCCGCCTTGCCCGCGGGCTGACGGTCGGGGCATCGCTCGAGCAGGCGAATCGCGAGATGCTCGTGGATGCCTTCGCAGGCCGCCGAAAGTTCTGACCAGCGGGCGGGCTCGTGCCGCCTCTTCCGGGGGGCCGGCGACGGGGTCCGGACGCCGCCGGGCGTCCCGGCACTGCATTTTTCATGCCAGATCGCGCACAAAGCGTATTTGGGCTGTATTCTTAACGAGGGTTCGGGGTCGTCGGGTGGCGACACGAATCCGGCACGGGGATTGCAGCAATGCGGATGTCGTTCGGCCAGGAAATGCGGATGGCGCAAAAGCAGGTGCTTGCGCCGCGCATGATCCAGTCGATGGAGATCCTGCAACTGCCGGTGATGGCCCTGGAGGAGCGGATCGAGGAGGAGATCCAGAACAACGAGACGCTCGAGATGGAGGAGGCGGGGCAGGATGCCCCCGTGATGGAGTCGGTGGGACCCGTCAGCGACGCCGAGCCGACCACGATCGAGCGGACCGTCGACGAGAAGCCGCTGATCGTCGACCAGGACCATTCCAACCAGGCTGACTTCGAGCGGACCTACGACTGGGCCACCGAGTATCCCGACAGCGACGACGACCGCAGTCGGCCGTCGGCGTCGCAGATCGAGCAGGCGGGCGACCGGTACCTCGACGTCATGGCCAACATGGCCGAGCGGCCGGAGACGCTCTGCGACCACCTCCATGCCCAGCTCTCCAACTACGAACTCACGGACGCGGAGCGAAGCGCGGCCGACAAGGTGATCTACAACCTCGACGCGAACGGCTACCTGCCGATGCCGCTCGAGGATCTCGTGGAATCCGACGGCCCTCCGGAGCAGATCACGCACCTCTACAAGGCGCTCGCGGCGGTGCAGAGCATGGACCCGCCCGGCGTGGGTGCCCGCGATCTCAAGGAGTGCCTCCTGCTCCAGATCCGCCACGACACGCCCAACGCCCGGAACCTGCGGCGGCTCGTGTCGAGCCACCTGGAGGATCTGGCGGGGAATCGCCTGCCGGCGATCGTGCGGAAGACGGGGCTCACGCTCGAGCAGATCGAGGAACTCCGCGAGCAGCTTCATCTGCTGAAGCCGAAGCCGGGGGCGATCTTCAGCTCGCCGATCGTGGTTCCCGTCAAGCCCGACGTCTACGTCGACCAGCAACCCGATGGAACCTGGAAGGTGCGCCTCGAGGAGATCGACCTGCCCAATCTGCGGATCAGCCCGATCTACCGGGACATGCTGATGTCGCCCGACACCGACCCCGGTACCCGCGAGTACATCAAGCGGAAGATCAACTCGGCACAATGGCTGATCGACGCGATCGAGCAGCGGCGGAGCACGCTTCTCAAGACGGCGCAGGCGATCGTGGACCACCAGACACGATTCTTCGTCGATGGGCCGGACGCGATCGAGCCGCTCAAGATGCAGCAGATCGCCGACCGCATCGGGATGCACGTCACCACGGTCAGTCGGGCCGTCGACGACAAGTGGCTGCAGACGCCTCGGGGACTCCACTCGCTCCGCAAGTTCTTCGTGGGCGGCACGGTCAGCGCCGACGGCGAGGAGGTGGCATGGGACACCGTGCGGCTCAAGCTCCAGGAGATCGTGGACGGCGAGCCGAAGGATGCGCCGTTCAGCGACGACGATCTGGTGAAGGAACTCGGCAAGCGGAGCATCGTCGTGGCCCGCCGGACCGTGACGAAGTATCGCAAGGCGATGAAAATCCCCAGTTCCCGCCAGCGCCGGGACTGGAGGCTCGTGCGGGAAACCGCTGCGGATGCCGATGCCGGGATGCCTGCCGCCGACGATGGAGATGACGTGTCGGCCGATGCCGACGCCTGACGGCGGGTTTCCGTCCGCAGCCGCTCTTGCCGGTTTTTGACGGCGGCTCGTACGATCACGGCCCCCCCCGCCCCGGAGGCCGCCGATGCGCTGCCCCTTCTGCCGTATCGACAACGACCGCGTGATCGATTCCCGCGCCGGTGACGACGGCGCCACGATCCGCCGCCGCCGTGAGTGCCTCGCCTGCCGTCGCCGCTTCACCACGTACGAACGGGTGGAGCGGCAGTCGTTGACGGTGGTGAAGAAGGGGGGCGACCGCGATCCCTTCGATCGCGACAAGATCAAGCGCGGGCTCGCGAAGGCCTGTTGGAAGCGGCCGGTGACGGAAGATGAAATCGAGCACGCGGTGTCGTCGCTCGAGGCCGAACTCTACGGCACGTACGAGGGCGACGTGCCCAGCCGCGTGATCGGCGAGAGGCTCATGGAAATCCTCAAGGATCTCGACCAGGTGGCGTATGTCCGCTTCGCCAGCGTCTACCGTGAGTTCAAGGATGCGCGGGATTTCGTGGACGAACTCGAGCCGATCCTCAACGAGTCGATCCGCGACGGGTCGGTCTGATACGGGGCGGGGCGTCCGCGCTCAGCCGCGGCGATACTCCCCGTGCACGCCGCCGGTCTTCTCGTCGAGTCGGATCTGCTCGATGGTCATGTCGGGGTCGATCGACTTGCACATGTCGTAGATCGCGAGGGCTGCCGCCGATGCGGCGACGAGCGCCTCCATCTCCACACCCGTCCGGGCCGTGGTGCGGACCGCAGTCTCAATGGCAACAGTGGCGGCGTTTGGAAAGCTGACGGAGACATCGACGCCATCGAGCGGCAGCGGATGGCAGAGCGGGATGATGTCGCTGGTCCGCTTGGCGGCCATGATGCCGGCGATCCGGGCGGTGGCCACGGCATCGCCCTTGTCGAGAGTGCGGGCCTGGATGCGTGCGACTGTCTC
>JAGWWA010000105.1 GCA_018970605.1 Planctomycetota bacterium
TCGCTCATGCCGAAGGCGGACCGCGTGAGGCGGGCGAGCGTCGACTCGAACCCGGCGAAGGAGACGATCGACAGGAAGTACACGAGCACGAGCGCACCGACGCCGGGCGTCCCAAGCACGCCAGCCATGCGGCCGAGCCCCGAACGCTGCCGCTCTGGCACGCCCTGCGCAGGTCGCGTCTCGCGAAAAACGGTGGCCGCGATCAGGAAGGCCACCAGCGACAGCACCGATGCGATCGCCCCCACGCCCCAGGGTTGCTGGCGGAACATCGCCAGTCCGAAGTAGGCGATCAGCGGACCCAGCGTGAACCCGCCTCCGAAGGCGATGCCGATGAGCGCCATGCCCCGAGCCCGGTTCTCGGGCGTGGTGCAGTCGGCGATCACGGCGGCGGCCGTGCCGACGCTGGCGCCGGCGATGCCGGCACCGATCCGCGACAGGAGCATCAGGCCCAGAGCCAGCGCCGCCCGCTCTCGCGAGGGTGCGGGATCGGCCGGCACCAAGACCGCCACGGCGTAGACGGCGTAGAAGACGACCGAGCCGGCGAGGCTCAGCAGCAGCATCGGCCGACGACCGATCCGGTCGGAGAGCCGTCCCCAGAGCGGGCTGAACAGAAACTGCATCAGCGAGAAGCTGGAGAAGAGCACGCCGATCACCGCCCCCTGGGCGGCTGGCGAGAACCCGAGGGCGTTGAGGAAGGGCTCCGCCTGCCGCGGCATCACGGGAAGGACGATGCCGAATCCGAGCAGGTCGATGAACACCGTGAGGAACACGACCACCAACGCGGCCCGGGAGGATGCGGGATCCAACGCGGCACGGGATGCCGCGGGGTCCAACGCGGCACGGGATGCCGCGGGGTCCAACGCGGCACGGGATGCCGCGGGGTCCAGCGCGGCACGGGATGCCGCGTCATCGGGGCGTGAACCACTGGGCTCGACTCGGGCTGCTGACATGTTCACTCCACGCCTCCGCCGGGCCGGGCGCCGCGCCGGCGACTGCTACACTCACCACCGATGGCCACCCGCGTCGCGACAGACCGCAGCCCGCCCGACGACGTCCAGAGCGTGTCGGACCTCACCTCCCGAGTCAAGGAGCAGCTCGAGACCCGGTTCGCCGACGTCTGGGTGACGGGCGAGGTGAGCAACCTGACGCGGGCCTCCAGCGGCCACGTCTACCTCTCGCTCAAGGACGAAGTGGCCGTGCTTCGCGCGGTGATCTGGCGGGGCACGATGCAGTCGCTCGCCATCGAGCCCGGCGACGGTCTCGCCGTGGTCTGCCACGGACGACTGGAGGTCTACCCGCCACGCGGCACCTACCAGCTGACGATCGACCGCCTCCATGCCGTCGGCACGGGAACCCTGGAGGCCAGGCTCCGTCGCGTTCACGCCCTGCTCGACGCCGAGGGCGTCTTCGCCGCGGCGCGGAAGCGGCCCCTCCCGGAGTTCCCATCGCGGATCGCCGTGGTGACGAGTCCTACCGGCGCCGCGATCGCCGACTTCCTCGAGACGCTGCTCTCACGGTGGCGGGCGACCGAAGTGATCCTCGTGCCGTCGCGGGTGCAGGGGGCGGGTGCCGCCGAGGAACTCGCCGCGGCGCTGGCCGCCGCAGCTCGACTGCGGCCCGCCGTCGATGCGATCGCCCTGATCCGCGGAGGTGGCAGCCTCGAGGATCTCTGGTCCTTCAACGAGGAAGTGCTCGTCCGCGCGGTCGCCGCGACGCCGATCCCGGTCGTGTCGGGCGTGGGCCATGAGATCGACGTCACCCTCTGCGACCTCGCCGCCGACGTGCGGGCCCTGACGCCGACCGACGCGGCGGTGAAGCTCGTGCCCGACGCCCGCCAGGTGACGGCCGCCGTCGCCGGACTGGGGTCGCGGATGCAGACATCTCTCGCCAGGCGGCTCGAGTTCTCCCGCGATCGCCTCACGTCGCTCGCCCGCTCTCGGATGTTCGCCGACCCAAGTCGGCTCGTTCGCGAACGCCGCGATGCGATCGACGCGCACGCGATCCGGCTGCGTCGGCTTGCAGGGGTCGTCGTCGAGCGAAGCGGGGAGCGGGTCGCCGCCGCTGCGGCGCGGCTCGAAGCCGGCAGCCCCGTGCACCTCCTCGCCCGGGGCTGGTCGATGACCCGGCTCGAGGGTCACGAAGCCGCCCTCAAAAGCACCGCCGGCATCGCTGCCGGCGACATGATCGTCACGCAACTCACCGACGGACGCCTCTGGAGCCGCGTGGAAAGGATGACCGACGATGCCATCGGACGCTGAGCCCGCAGACTCGACCCAGCCAGCCTCTTTTGAGACCGCGCTCGCCGACCTTGGCGAGATCGTGTCGCGGCTCGAATCGGGCAGCCTGGGCCTGACGGAGTCGATCGCCGCCTACGAGCGTGGCGTGAGCCTTCTTCGGCGACTGCACGAGGAACTTGCCAGTGCGGAGGCCAAGGTGAGCACCCTCGTCCGCATCGACGACGAGGGGCGGCCGATCCTGGCCCCGACCGCCCCGCCAACGGCCGGCGAGGCCGGCAAGGCTCAGCGGCCGGCCGGCCGGAAGCCGCGGTCGCGCACGCTCCCCGGAATGGACGATCCGGGGGGCGAAGGATAGACTTTCCACGAGCGAAACAGGCGTCCTGGGAGGGCTCCCGTCGTCCTCTTCGAGCCTTGCACTTCCCTGCAGGCCACGCATGGCGAGCTGCCCGGTGACCAGCAGAGAACCAGCCTCCGCCACCTGCCTGCCGGCCGATCAGGGCGGATCGATCGCCGCTGCCCTGGAGTCGGTCCGCGACTTTATCGAGCCTCGCCTCGCCGCGACACTGGCGTTCGACGACGAGACGCCGCCGCGGCTCGCGGAGGCGATCCGTTATGCCGTGCTCGCGCCCGGCAAGCGGCTTCGTCCGGCGCTCGCCCTCTGGGCAGCCCAGGCCTGCGGCGCTCCGCACCGCGACCCGGCGGACCACTGGGAGGCCGCGACCCCGGCCGCCATCGCCGTCGAGTGCATCCATGCCTACTCGCTCGTTCACGATGATCTCCCGGCGATGGACGACGACGATCTCCGTCGGGGCCGCCCCACCTGCCATCGCGCCTTCGACGAGGCCACCGCCATTCTCTGCGGCGACGCGCTGCAGCCTCTGGCCTTTGAGATCCTCGCCGCGGGAATGCCCGCGGCAGTCGCCGCCCGGTCATGCCTGACTCTCGCCCGCGCAGCCGGCGCGGCGGCACTCGTGGGCGGCCAGGTGGATGACCTGGCGGCGGAACGCGGGTGGATCACAACGACGCCGGCAACCGCCGCCGAGCAGGTTGCCTGGATGGACAGGATCAACAGGCGCAAGACCGGCGCCCTCTTTCTGGCGTCGCTTCATCTCGGCGGCCTCGCGGTGGAAGCCGACGCGGCACAGCTCGAGGCGCTCGCCAGGTTTGGCCGGGCCTTCGGGGTGGCCTTCCAGATCGCCGATGACCTGCTCGACGCCGAGGGCACCGAGGCGGCGATGGGCAAGCGGGTGGGCAAGGATGCGCAGCGCGGCAAGCTGACCTACCCGACCGTCGCCGGGATGGCGGCCGCCCGCGACCGGGCCCACAACCTCGCCGCCGAGGCCGCCGCCGCAGTCGCCCCCCTCGGTGAACCGGCCGCGAGACTCGCAGCCCTCGCCCATTGGATCGTCGCCCGCGATCATTGACGCCCCCGCCATCAGCAGGCACGCACGGAGCACTCCCCATCATGGCCGACATCCTGCCGAGCATCCTTTCGCCGCGCGACCTTCAGCGGCTCTCGATGGACGAGCTCGAACAGCTCGCCGCGGAGATGCGGCGGGCGCTCTGCGAAGTGGCGACCTCCCGGACCGCGCACTTCGCCTCGAACCTCGGCGTGGTGGAACTCTGCCTCGCCCTGCACCGCGTCTTCGACTTCGATCGCGACCGGCTGATCTGGGACACGGGCCACCAGATCTATCCCCACAAGCTGATCACGGGCCGCTTCGCCACGTTCGGCACGATCCGCACCAAGGGGGGCCTGATGGGCTACCCCAATCCCGACGAGAGCCCGTACGACCTGTTCATGACCGGCCACGCCGGCTGCAGCGTCTCCACGGCGCTCGGCCTCGCCAGCGGCGACGACCTTCGCGGCGAAGCCGACCGTCATTCGGTGGCGGTGATCGGCGACGGCGCCCTCCCCTCGGGCATCGTCTTCGAGGCGCTCAACAACGCGGGCTTCCTCAAGAAGCGGATGCTGGTGATCCTCAACGACAACAAGATGTCGATCTGTCCGCGGGTGGGCGGACTGGCGGAGTATCTCGACACGGTCCGCACCAACTCCTGGTACCGCGGCTTCAAGCATCAGGCCGGCGAGTTCATCAAGGGCATGCCGATGGTCGGCGAGTCGGTCGAGCGGATGCTCTCCAACGTCAAGGAGTCGCTCAAGACCTCGCTGCACGGCGGTGCGCTCTTCGAGGCCCTCGGCGTCCGCTACTTCGGGCCGGTCGAGGGGCACTCGCTCCCCAACCTGATCCGGTACCTCGAACTCGTCAAGGAAGAGGAGGGGCCGATCCTCCTCCACGTGCTCACCGAGAAGGGGCACGGCTTCAAGCCCGCCGAGGCCGATCCGGTCTTCTTTCACACCCCCGCGCCGTTCGAGTGCGACGACGACGACTGCATCGTGTCGATCAAAAAATCCACGTCGCGGGCCTACACCGACGTCGCCTCCACGGCCATCGGCGCCGCGCTCCGCCGCGACAAGCGGGTCACGGTGATGACCGCGGCCATGTGCCAGGGCAACAAACTCGAACCGGTGCGGGAGGAGTTTCCCGAGCGATTCTTCGACGTCGGCATCTGCGAGTCGCACGCCGTCGCCTTTGCCGCCGGCCAGGCCAAGGCCGGCTGCCGGCCGATCGTCGACATCTACAGCACGTTCCTGCAGCGGTCGTTCGACCAGGTCTTCCAGGAAGTCTGCCTCCAGAACCTCCCGGTCGTGTTCATGATGGACCGTGCCGGCCTGACGGGCCCCGACGGCCCCACCCATCACGGCTCATACGACCTCGGCTACATGCGGCTGTTCCCCAACATGGCGGTCCTCGCCCCCGGCGATGAGCACGACCTGCCGGCGATGCTGGATTGGGCGCTGGCCCACGACGGCCCGGTGGCGATCCGCTACCCCAAGGCGGTCGTGGAGCGGCACGAAGGGCCGCGGCAGCCGATCGAACTCGGCCGCGCCGAGACGCTCGCCGAGGGAGGCGAGGGGCTCGTGATCGCCTGCGGGACGCTCCTCGGAGAGGCGGTCAAGGCGGCGGCGATCCTTCGTGCCGAGGGCCTCGAGGTCGCGGTCGTCAACGCCCGGTTCGTGAAGCCGCTCGACACCACCCTGGTGGACCGGATCGAATCCGCCCCCTGGACCGTGACAGTGGAGGAGAACGCCCTGCAGACCGGCTTCGGCAGTGCCGTCCTCGAGGCGGTCAACGACGCCGGCATCCACGCCGGCCCAATCGTGCGGCTGGGCCTGCCCGATCGGTTCGTCGAGCACGGCGAACGGGCGGAACTGCTCGCCGACCTCGGGCTCGACGCCCCAGGCATCGCCGCCACGTGCCGCCGGCTCGCCGGTCGCGTCGCCGCACACGCCGCCATCAACCGTTGATCGACGCCGGAGGCGTTTTGCGGCATGCCCAGCAGTTCTCGACTGCGTCCCGGTCACGCTGCGGCTGCGCCGCTGCGATGCGCCATCGTCGGCCCCGCCGACAAGCCCGACGTCGCGGCGGAAGCCGAGACGATCGCCGCGGTGATCCGTGACGCCGGCCACGAGGCGATCTCGCTCGTGGCCCCGGTCGGCGCCGAGAAGCCACCCCGCCCGTCGGACACCGACCTGGTCGTGGTGCTCGGAGGTGACGGTTCGATCCTCCGCGTCGCCCGCTGGATGGGCTACGACCAGATCCCGGTGCTCGGCGTGAACCTCGGAAGGCTGGGCTTTCTCGCCGACGTGCCTCGCACCGCGGCCGCCGAGGCGTTCCGGAGGATCACTGCCGGCGGCTTCCGGCTCGTCGATCACCTGATGTTCGAGACCGACGTCGTCCGCGGCAATGTCACGGTCGTGCCCCGTGAACTCGGCCTCAACGAGACGTCGATCCTCGCGGGCCCGCCCTTTTCGATGATCGAGATCGGCCTGGTGGTGGACGGCGAACCCGCCACCACGTATCGCGCCGACGGGCTGATCGTCTCGACGCCGGTGGGTTCGACCGCCTACAACCTCTCGGCCGGCGGCCCGATCGTCCGCAAGGACCTCGACGCATTCGTGTTCACGCCACTGAATCCGCACACCCTCACCAACCGCACCGTCGTGGACTCGGCCGCCCGCACCTACGAGATCGTCGTGCCCGAACCGAATGCGGGCTCGGCCTGCGTGGTCGACGGCCGGGTGGTGGCGGGCCTCGAGCCCGGCGACCGGATCCGGGTTCGCCGCGCCGAACCCCGGTTCACGCTCGTCGAAACCGGGCGGCACGGCTACTACGGAACGCTGCGCGAAAAACTCGGCTGGGGTGGCGGCCTGCGGGCCGCCGAGAGGCGATCGACGCGGGGCGGCGCATGACGGCCCCACGCCCCCGCCGGCTCGCCCGCGCGTGCCTCGGTCTCCTCGCGGCGGTGGTCGCCCCCGCGGCGCAGGCCGAACCGGTCATGCTCCGCTACCAGTTTCATCCCGATGACCGAATGTCGATGCGGGTCGAGCATCGGGCCCTCACCGAAACCACGATGAGCGAAACGACACAGGCGGTCGAGACGATGACCGACTCGACGAAAACCTGGACGGTCGTCGGCGTCGACGCCGCCGGCACCGCGACACTCGAACAATCGGTGGACGACGTGACGATGACGTCGCGAACGAGCGACCGTGGCGAGATCCGCTGGTCGAGCGGTAGCGGTGCGGAGCCGCCACCCGGCTACGAACTCGTGCCGCACAGCCTCGGCGTGCCTCTGGTGCGGATGACGGTCGCCGCGGATGGCCGCGTGCTCGACCGGCGCGAACTCCGCCCCTGCCCGCCGGCGGCGACCGGCGACCTCGTCGTGGTGCCGCTTCCCGACGAACCGGTCGAGGCCGGCTTCGAATGGACGATCCCGCAGGAGGTGGTCGTCGAGGTGCCGAACGGTCCGCGGAAGGCGGTCCGCACCCGGCTCCGCTACCGCCTCGATTCGATCAAGGACGGCGTGGCCACGATCGCGGTCGATACCACGGTCCTCACACCCGTGGACGATCCGCGGCTCGAGGCCAGGCTCTTGGAACGGATCTGGGACGGCACGATCCGCTTCGACATCGACCGCGGCCGCGTGGTCGGCCGCCAGACCTCCATCGATCGCCGCGTGGTCGGTTTCGGCGGCCCGCAGTCGAGCGTCCGCTACAAGGCGAGCCTCGCCGAGACGCCGGTCGAAGAGTAGGACGATCAACGGCAGGTCTGTCGAGGCCCGCTCAATCGCCACCGCGCGGGGGCAGTGGAAGATCCAGGACTTTTCATGGGGAGCGCCGTACACCGTGGCCCCTTCGCCAGGAAGCCCCGACCGCGAGCGAGGAGATGGCGGTTGGTGTCGGGAGCAGGCGTGGTGGGTTGTCATACCTAAACCCCTCGCTCCCGCTCGGGGCTTTCTGATGGGGTCGGCCACGCGTGCGAGACGGTACCAGCGGGCTCGAGACTGCATCCGGAGAGCGGAGGCCAGGACTTCCGTCGTGTTCCTACGGAACGCGAACCAACTCCCTGCCGATCGCCATCGCCGTTACCGCCGGCGACGGTGGAACGCCGGCAGTTCTGGTGTCCTCCGCTTGCACTCACGAGGTGAGCTTCGCTGCTCGGCCTCTTCTGGGTCGATCGCACGCGACAGGATTGATAGCTCGTTCACTGGTCATGTACGGTGGTCATCATGAAGATCACCGCCTCTGCCTTGAAGGCTCGTTGCCTGCGACTGCTCGACGAGGTCAGCCGCACAGGCGAGGAACTGGTCATTCTCAAACGCGGACGGCCTGTGGCCCGTCTGGTGCCGGCTCGCGACGACCAGCCGTGGCTCGCACTTCGCGGCCGCGGTGCATTCACGGGAGCCCCATTCGCGGGCGTCGTCGATGAATCCGAGATCGACGTTTTGCGATGACGAAGACGACCAACCAACCGCTCCTCGACACGCACGTCTGGGTGTGGTGGATGCTGGGCGATTCCCGGCTTCCGGCCCGTGAACGAAAGGCTCTGGACGACCTCCCGAGCGGCCAGCGGCCCCAGCTATGCGACATCCGCCTCTGGGAAGTTGCCATGCTCGTGCAACTCGGTCGTCTGCGGATCGACGACAGCCTGGAGGATTGGTTGCGCATCGCTGCTTCTCCAGCCGCGGTCGAGGTGATCCCCATCAGCCCCGCCGTGGTCGCGGAAATGAATCGCCTGCCCGCAACATTTCACCAAGACCCTGCCGATCGCCTGATCGTGGCAACTGCCCGAGCGGCGCGGCGAAGCCAACATGCCCCCATCGCTTACGCGATTGGGCTTCCTGAGGTCGACAGCGAGGGGCTGCCCGTGCCCGAGAGCCGGCGTTGCTGACGAGCGCAGCCATGGATGGCG
>JAGWWA010000106.1 GCA_018970605.1 Planctomycetota bacterium
CGAGCCTCGCCGCCCGCTGCAAGCCGACCGGCGATTCGATGTATTACATCTGAGGATCGCAACAGGATCGTTGGTTTTCAACCAGCGGCGCGAGAGACACAGGTTGGAAACCCGTGCTACTTTTCGACCGGAACGATCAGCACGCTCGCGGTGGCCCGGCCGAACACCGCCTCCGAGGTGCTGCCGATCAGCCATCGCGACAGCGGATCGGATGGCGTCCGGCCGAGCACGATCAGGTCGATCCCTCGGTCCTTCGCCGTCGCGATGATGCTGTCGCCGGGATTGCCCTGAGCGACGATCGGCGTCGCCGACCGGAACGCGGGTGGCAGCGTGGCGGCGAATGCATCGAGCGTGCCCCCGAGCACGGTCACCTCCGCGTCGTGCTCCTGCTGCCAGGCCTTCGCGACCGAGGCGGTCTCTGGATCGCGGACGCGATTCTCGAGCCACGATGGCAGCGGCCCGGCCAGCAGCGACTCAGCCACGCCGATGACGAGGCCCTCGGTGCCGGCGGGCCAGCGCACGTGGCCGAGGGCTTTGGCGACCGCCGTGGCGCTCGCGGGATGATGGCAGGCGAGCACCTTCAGGCCACGATCGGCGGCCGCCTCCGCCCGGACCACCAGCACCGGGCGATCGGCTCCATGCACCACGCCTCGCGACACGCTCCCGAGCAGGAAGTTCTGGAGGCCGCTGTGGCCGCGGGCACCCACCACCACCATGTCGGCCTGCCAGTTCGAGGCGGAGGCGAGGATGCCGGCCGCCGCCGCCGCGTCGCTCTGGATGAACTCGGCCCGCGCCGCGACATCGGCCGGCAACGCGGCCCGGGCGTCGTCGAATACCGCCGCTGCGGCTCCTCCGATGATCGACCGCGAGGCCTGGGGCACCCGCTTTTCGAGTTCGCGAGGGGAGTAATACAGAGCAACGAGGTCGGCGGCGGGGTCGAGAAGCCGCGCGGCCATGCGGACCGCATCGAGGGCGGGCTTTGAACCATCGACGGCGATCAGCATTCTCATGAGACGGTCTCCGCGTGACGGGCGATCGGGGGGCAACGACGATTCATGCGATCCACACCTTGGCCGGCTCGCCGGGCACCTCGCGTGCGAGCCGGGGTACGGCGTAGCCCGGCAGCGTGTCGCGGAGCCGGCGGTGGATGGCCTCGGCCTGCTCCACCGGCACGTCAAAGTGGGCGGCGCCGGTCACGCGATCGAGCAGGTGGAGATAGTAGGGGGTGACGCCGATTTCGACGAGCCGCTCCGAGAGGGCTGCGAGGGTCTCGGCCGAGTCGTTGACGCCGGCGAGGAGGACGGCCTGGTTGAGGATGATCGCCGGCAGCGCGGCGAGATCGCGGACCGCACCGGCCACCGCCTCATCGAGTTCCGCGGGATGATTGGCGTGGATCACGATCACCCGGGAGAGCCGGGATCCCGCCAGCACGCGGGCGAGTCCGGTGGTGACGCGGGCGGGGAGCACGACGGGAAGCCGCGAGTGGATCCGCAGCCTGCGGAGGTGCGGGATGCGATCGAGCCGGGCGACGATCTCCCCGAGGAAGTCGTCGTCGGCGAGCAGCGGGTCGCCGCCCGAGAGGATCACCTCGGTGAGCGTCTCGTCGTCGGCGATCGCCTCGAGGCCCGCTTCCACGCCGCGGCGGGTGGCGCCGCTGGCCGCGTAGGGAAACTCGCGGCGGAAGCAGTATCGGCAGTTGACGGCGCAGCCGCCGGTCACCAGCAGCAGGCCACGGCCGGCGTACTTCTTCACCAGCCCCGGCGCGGCGACCGCATCGGCCTCGCGGAGCGGGTCGGCCGACCAGCCGGCGACGGCCGCGGTCTCGGCGGTCTGTGGCAGCACCTGGAGCAGCAGGGGGTCGCGGGGGTCGCCTGGCCGCATCCGCGCCGCGAACGCCCTGGGCACGAGCAGCGGGAACGACCCGGTCGCCGTGCGTGCCGCCGCGGCGACGTCTGCGTCGAGCCGAAGCATCTCGCAGAGCTCGTTCGGATCGCGGATCGCGGCGGCGAGTTCCCGCTGCCATCCGGAGAGCGCCGAAGTGGTATCGCGGACGATGGTGGCGGTCGGCATCGGGAAAGGCCGGCGGAAGTTGACAGGTACGGGCCTCGCGGCGAGGCTTGACCCTCCACAAGGATACGGGTGTCGGCCCCCGAAGAGAAAGCGGCCATCCACAGGAGCGTCGAGCAGCAGTGCCAGCCTACAACACAAGCGAGTTCAAGAAGGGCCTCAAGGTCCAGATCGATGGCGATCCGTACATCATGATCGAGTGCAACTTCGTGAAGCCGGGCAAGGGGCAGGCGCTCTACAAGTGCAAGCTCCGCAACCTGCTGCGGAACACGGTGCTCGACCGGACGTACAAGAGTGGCGACTCGCTCGATGCGGCCGACATCACCACGATCGAGGCCCAGTTCCTCTACAAGCAGGGCGAGGCGTTCGTGTTCATGGACAACGCCAGCTATGAGCAGTACGAGCTCTCCAAGGAGCAGGTGGACGACGCCTGGAAGTGGATCAAGGAGGGCACCGTCTGCTCGATGCTGCTCTACAACGGCAATCCGATCTCGATGGAGCCGCCGAACCACATGGTGCTCAAGGTCGAGTACGCCGAACCGGCGATGCGCGGCAACACGGCCACGAACCTCACGAAGCCGGTGAAGCTCGAGACGGGTGCCGACGTGATCGTGCCGGCGTTCATCGAGCAGGGCGACTCGATCAAGGTTGACACGCGGACGGGCGAATACCTCGAACGTGTGAAGGCCTGAACCCGCCGCCGACGGCATACCCCGCTCCAACAAGCCCCGAGCGGAAGCGAGGGGATGGGGGGTGGTGATGTGACAGGCCGTGGTGGATCGCGACGGGTGATCCCCTCGCTGGCGCTCGGGGCTTCCTGTCGGATGGTCAGCACGAGCCCCCGACGCATACCACGCAGCGGGCGTGCGCACGCTGCAACGCGGTCAGTCCCAATACCAGCCGTTGGCCGGCAGGTCCTTCGCGGCGGCGTGGGCTGACTTCACCTCGCCCTGTTCGTCCATGATCAGGTTCGGCGGAGCGATCGCCATCCGGGGGTGGACGGTCACGCCGCCGCCGATCGGTGTCAGCAACCGGTTCTTCCGCCACACGGCGTGGATCGCCGTTTCGGCGCGGGTCGGAGCCGAAAGCCGCTCGACCGGGTAGGCCTTCTCGTTGACCAGCGTGTCGGCGCCCCAGCCCGCCTTGCCGTAGGCGTCGTGCTCCTGCATGTAGGCGGCCGCCACCACGAGGTCGATCATGTTTCGCAGCTGGGCGTAGACCGGATTTCGGGCCGCGATCGCGGCGTAGTTCTTGGTGAACGCCTGCGTGAAGCCGACGCTGGCCTGGTCGGACTTCGTGGAAGAGAGCCTCGACCCGTCGGCTCGCACCACTTCGTCGGCTCCGCAGAGCTTCACCCCACGGCCGACCAGTTCGATGGCGAGGTCGTCTTCGGCGATCCTCACGCACTCGTAGTCGGGAACGAAATACCACCGCTGCAGGGCGTTGGCGGTCGTGGCCCCCCGGCTCGCGAGTTCGATCCACGTGGCCATCTTCACCGGCGGCGGCTCCAGGCCGATGCCGATCAACTTCATGCGGTAATCGGCCTCGACCATCACGTTCGCAAAGTGCGTGGCTGGTGAGACCCCCTGAACCGAGACCGTCTGTTCGCCGAGCGCCTGCTTCATCCCGTTGACCAGGTCGTCGACGTTGCCCTGCGGATTGACATGGCCGGTCTTGGCCAGGAACGCCTGCATCGCCGCAAGACCTTCCTTGGTCGGGTCGATCGAGCAGCCGACGAGACGGTCCTGCGGGTGGCCCGGCGCGAAGGCACGCAGGGCCGTGGCGAGGTCTTCGAGGAGCACGGTCGGGCTGCCGGTCTCGGCGCCGACCACGCGGCCGTTCGAGGGGTCGGTGAGCCAGGGTTCGGCGGGGCCGGCGAGCACGATCTCGCCCGGCGTGTCGCCCTCGGCGGGATAGACAAACACATACTGCACGCGGGTAAGGCCGGCGAGTTTCTCGATCTCGTCGGGAACGCCGCGACCGTCGGCGGCGTGCGTTACAAGCGCTTTCTCGAGTCGCGAGAGGGCCACCTTGCGGAGCGGGACCTTCTTTTGCAGGTCGCCTGGCAGGGCCTCGACGGCGGCTTTCCGCTGCGTTGCCGAAAGGCCAGTGGAAATGATCGACTGCGCGCGGAGCACACCCTGCGGGTCGACGCTGATGCCGGCAGGCTGCGAGCCCCCCGACACGACCGTCGTGTTGTTTCCGCCACCGCCTTGCTGACCCAGGCCGCCGCCCTGCTGGCCGCCGAATCCGCCACCACCCTGTTGGCCGCCGCCACCTTGCTGGCCGCCGAATCCGCCACCACCCTGTTGACCACCGCCGCCCAGACCACCGCCGCCTATTTGACCGTGAGCGATCCCTGATGGGGCGACGCAGGCGGCAACGAGAAGCAGGACGGCGGCCGCACGACCGAGTCGCCGATTCAAGCTGCTGGCAGAAACACGCATGGATTCACCCGTGGCGGGATTCCGAGGTCTGACCGACACACGGAGCGGAGGGTAGTAGCACGGGAACACGCAGGCAATGCGAAGTTTTCCCGCCAAACAACAGCGATTTCGACGTTTTCAGCCCACGCCGGCCGGCGTCCTGCCAGGGGGGCCGCGGCGGGCGGCCTCCTCGCGGCGGCCACCGATCGACACCGGGGCCCGCACGCATCCGGGGCCGAGCAGGGCGACCAGGTCGCCGTGGAACGCCGGCCCCCACTGCACCTTGTCGCGATCGGCGTCGAGGAGCACCCGCGAACCGTCCGCGAGGTCGATCACCAGCCGCAGGGGCGCCTTGCCCGGATGGCGGCGGACGAGATCGGCGAGCCGGTCGAGCGTGGCCGAGTCGTGCTCGCCCTCCACCAGCTTCACGGTGACGCCCCGCGGCTGCAGCTTCCAGGCCTCGGCGATCGGCACGATTTCGTTGACGATCAGGTTGGTCTCCTCGCTCCCGGCGCGACGGTCGATCGAGCCGCCCACGATCACCACGGCGTCGGGCTGCAGGTGCTCGCCGAGGCGGGCGTAGTCCTCCGGCCAGCAGATGCTGCGGACGAGGCCGTCCATGTCCTCGAGGTCGAACATGCCGTAGCGGGTGTGCGTCGATCCCGGTCGGGCCTGCTTGGTGTTGGAGAGCTTGAGGGCCGCCACCAGGCCGCCGATCACGACCGCATCCTTCGCCTTCGTGTTCCCGAGATCGCCGGTTCCGTGGGTGCAGATCGCCTCGATGAGGCCGTGGAACTCGGCGAGCGGATGGCTGTGAATGTAGTAGCCGAGCACCTCCTTCTCGTTCGACCGCATTTCGAGGTCGGACAGCGGGGGCACGTCGGGCAGGCCGGCCGGGGCTGCGGCCGCGGCCGGCTGCGGATCGTCGAAGGCGGCGAACAGGTTTTTCTGGCCGCTCCGGCGGTCGGCGAGCTGGGCGGCGCCCGCGGCCATCGCCTTCTCGATGCCGGCGATGACCGCGCCGCGATGACCGCCAAGCGCGTCGAGCGCGCCCGCCTTCGCGAGGTTTTCGATCGCCGTCTTGTTGACCACCGACGAGTCGAGCCGGCCGCAGAAGTCATGCAGGTCGCGGAACGGGCCCCGCTTCGCCCGCTCCTCGGCGATCGCCTCCGACGCCTGGATGCCGCAGCCCTTCACGGCCGCGAGGCCGAACAGGATCTTGCCGTCCGCGACGCTGAAGTCGGCGGCGGAGGCGTTGACGTCGGGCGGCGCCACGTCGATCCCCATCCGCCGACAGTCTTCCACGTGCTCGACGAGCGAGTCTTTCTTCTTGAAGTTGCGGCCCGTGATGTCGCCCGAGAGGAGGGCGGCCATGAACTCGGTGGGGAAGTGCGTTTTGAGGTAGGCCGTCTGGAAGGCGAGCAGGGCGTATGCCGTGGAGTGGCTCTTGTTGAAGCCGTAGCCGGCGAACTTCTCGATCAGCGCGAAGACCTCCTCGGCCTGCTGCTTCGTGATGCCCTGCTCCTGGCCGCCCGTCACGAACTTCTCGCGGAAGGCGGCGATGGTCTCGAGTTTCTTCTTGCTGATCGCCTTGATGCAGGTGTAGGCGGAGGAGAGCTCGATGCCCCCGAGCCGCTCCAGGATCCGCATCACCTGCTCCTGGTAGACCATCACGCCGTGCGTTTCCGCCAGCACGTCCTTCATGACGGGATGGAGAAACTCGGCCCGCTTCCGGCCGTGCTTGACGTTGACGTATTCGTCCACCATGCCGCCTTCGAGCGGGCCCGGCCGATAGAGGGCGTTGACGGCGACGATGTCGAGGAAGTGGTCGGGCTTCATCCGCTGGAGCAGGTCGCGGATGCCGCCGCTCTCGAGCTGGAAGATGCCCTTCGTCTCGCCGCGACAGAGCGTGGCGAAGGTGGGCTTGTCGTCGAGCGGGAAGGCGAAGGGGTCGGGCCGCCGCCCGGAGGTCTGTTCGATAATGTCGAGGGTCTTGGCCACGACCGTCAGGTAGCGGAGGCCCAGGAAGTCCATCTTCATCAGGCCCGCCCGCTCGACGTCGCCCATCGCCCACTGGGTGATCACTTCCTCCTTGCCCGTCACCCGCTGGAGCGGCACGTACTCGACGAGCGGCCGGTCGGCGATCACGACCGCGGCGGCGTGCGTGCCCACGTTGCGGGCCAGCCCCTCGATCTGCTTCGCGAGATGCACGAGTTCGCGGACCTCGGCATCCGCTTCGCAGGCGGCCGCGAGCTGCGAACCGACGGCGGTCGCGTCTTCCAGCGAGATGCCGAGCTGATCCGGGACGAGCGCCACGATCTGATCGACGCGGGGCACCGGCATCCCGAGGGCGCGTCCCACGTCGCGGATCGCGGCCCGGGCGGCGAGCGTGCCGAACGTGCCGATCTGGGCCACGTTGGCCTCGCCGTACTTCTTCTTCACGTACTCGATGACCTCGCCCCGCCGCTCCTTGCAGAAGTCGATGTCGATATCGGGCGCCTCGCGGCGGTTGATGTCGAGGAACCGCTCGAAGAGCAGGTCGTATTCCAGCGGGCAGACGTGCGAGAGGTAGAGGGAGTAGGCGACGAGCGCCCCGACGCCCGAACCTCGCGCCGCGGCCGGGATGCTCCGCTCGCGGGCGTGCCGCACGAAGTCCCAGACGATGAGGAAGTAGCTGGCGAATCCGAGGGTGTCGATCACCGACAGTTCGCGGTCGAGCCGCTCCATCACCTGCGCGTGGAGCGGGGCGGTGGTCGGGTCGGCGGGAACGCCGCCGTCGGCCCACCGCTTCGCCACGGTGGCATACCGCTCGCGGAGGCCCTCCAGGCAGAGCCTGCGAAGCTCCTCGGAGGCGGTGAGACCGCCGGGAACCTCGAACCCGGGAAAGTGACGCTTGCCGAGATCGAGATCGATCGACACGGAGTCGGCGATCTCCTGACTGCGGCCGACCGCGCCGGCCACCAGCCCGCGGTCGATGCCGACAAACGCCTCGTGCATCTCCTGCGGACTCTTGAGGTAGAACTCGCTGGAGTCCATCCGCATGCGGGAAGCATCGTTGCGGAACCGGCCCGTGTTGACGCACAGGAGGATGTCCTGAGCCTCGGCATCCTCCCGGTTGACGTAGTGGCAGTCGCAGGTGGCCACCGGCGGGATGCCGAGTTCCCGTGAGATCTCCAGGGCGACTTCCGTCACCTGCCGCTGGATGTCGAGACCGTTGTCCTGAATCTCGATGAAGTAGCGGTCGCCGAAGGTCTTCTGGAACCATCCGGCCACGTCGCGGGCCTGGGCCAGCGACTCCCGCTGTTCGCGGGACGACCCCACGAGCGCCCGGCTGAACTCGCCGGACAGGCAGCCCGAAAGGCAGATCAGTCCCTCGCCATACTCCGCGAGCAGCTCGCGGTCGATGCGGGGCTTGAAGTAGAAACCCTCGAGGTAGGCCTTCGTGGCCAGTTTCAACAGGTTGGCGAAGCCGACGCGGTCGCGGGCGAGGAGCGTGAGGTGATAGCTCGAATCCCGTTGGCTGCCGGCATCCTTTTGAAAGCGGCTGCCTGGGGCGATGTAGGCCTCGTAGCCGATGATCGGGTTGATCTTCGCCGCCTTGGCTGCCTCGTAAAACTCCAGCGCTCCGTGGAGGTTGCCATGGTCGGTGATCGCCAGGGAGTTCATCCCCAGCTCGACCGTGCGGGAGACCAGCCGGTCGATCGAACTGGCCCCGTCGAGGAGGCTGTAGTGGCTGTGGCAGTGGAGGTGGGCGAACGACGGCGTGCTCATCCGTGGGCCTCGCGTGAAAAAGCCGCATTCTAGCAGATGGGCTTCAGGCCTCTGGAGCACGCCGGAAACGGCCTACGGCGTGGGAGGCCTGTTGGTCCACAGGCTGACAACCTAGAGAGAGGTTTGGAAACCTCGCGTGCACTAGAGCGCGTCTGAGATACGTGTATCAACGGCTCGGGGGCGGCAAAAGTCTCGTCGCCGGGGCGAGGATACGCCCAAGGCTCCTCGAGCGTTCGCCGACCCCCTCGCCTACCCGCTCAGGATTTCCAACTCATCGCTAC
>JAGWWA010000107.1 GCA_018970605.1 Planctomycetota bacterium
CGGCGGCCGAGATCCTTGTCTCGATCACCTGCCTGGAGTTCAGCTACACGCAGGCCCCGCCCCAGATGAAATCGTTCGTCATGAGCCTGTATCTGCTGAGCATTTCGCTCGGCAACCTGTTCACGGCCGCGGTGAACATGGTCACCCGCGACGGCTCGGGCAACTCGACCCTGTCGGGCGCCTCCTACTACTGGTTCTTTACCGGCTGCATGACGGTGGCGACACTGCTGCTCGTTCCGGTAGTCTTGCTCTACCGTTCCCGCGAGTATCTCCAGCCGGAGGCCGACGAACCGGCCCTCCGATCCCACTGACCCCGAGTCCGCACGAGGCCCCATGAACGCCGCGCCCCTCCCCCTGCCGAACCGCCGCACCTTCCTCGCCGCCTCCGCTTCGGCGGGCGCCGCCGCGCTGGCCGCCGCGCCGCTGCGGAGCGTCGTCGCCGATCCCTCCCCGGCCGCCACGAAGGAGCCCCTCTTCAAGATCTCGCTCGCGCAGTGGTCGCTCCACAACACGCTCTTCTCCGGCAAGCTCGACAACCTCGACTTCCCGCGGGCCGCCAAGCAGCAGTTCGGCATCGAGGCGGTGGAATACGTCAATCAGTTCTTCAAGGACAAGGCCCGCGACGAGGACTACATCGCCGAACTCGCCAAGCGGGCGGCCGACGAGGGCGTGACCAACGTCCTGATCATGTGCGACGGCCTCGGCGACCTCGGCGCCCCGGACGACAAGGCCCGCACGCAGGCGGTGGAGAACCACTATCCGTGGGTCGAGGCCGCGAAGCGGCTCGGCTGCCACTCGATCCGCGTCAACGCCGCGAGCAAGGGCGGCTTCGACGAGCAGCAGAAGCTCGCGGCCGACGGCCTCGCCCGGCTCTCGGAATACGCCTCCCAGCTCGGCATGAACGTGATCGTGGAAAACCACGGCGGCCTGTCGAGCAACGGCGAATGGCTCGCGGGCGTGATGAAGATGGTCGGCAAGCCGAACTGTGGCACGCTTCCCGACTTCGGCAACTTCTACGACTACGACCGCTATCGCGGCGTCGAAGAGCTGATGCCCTTCGCCAAGGGCGTGAGCGCCAAGAGCCATGAGTTCGACGCCGACGGCAACGAGGTCCGCACCGACTACCGGAAGATGATGAAGGTCGTGCTCGATGCCGGCTACCACGGCTGGGTGGGCGTCGAGTACGAGGGCAAGGAGTTGCCGGAGCCGGAGGGGATCCTCGCCACCAAGAAGCTCCTCGAGAAGGTTCGCGACGAGTTGGCGTGAGCCGGCATGACGCCGCTCCGCAGCGGGCAGTGATGGCGTCGCATGCGAATCGAGCACGAAACCGCGATTCCTGCCCGATGATGCTGCCGGCCCGTACCCCCTCGCTTCCGCTCGGGGCTTCCTGCCGGTGTTTCTCCCAGAACACCTCGAGCGCCAGCGAGGGGTTCTCGTGGAGCGAACCCACGCCCGCTCCCGACCCCAAGCCCCATCCCCTCGCTTTCGCTCGGGGCTTCCTGCCGGTGTTTCTCCCAGAAAGCCCCGAGCGGAAGCGAGGGGATCGCGTGCCGCGATCAGAAAGCGCGCCGAAATGAGGAAGACCCCCGAAGCCAGACCGTGCCCCGCGGTCCGACAAGGCGCGGAAGGTTGCACCCGCGAGTCTCCATCGCCAACACGATCGGGCTTCCTCATCGAGAGCGGCGGCCATTGACCGGGGAATCGGTCGCTGGCTAGAGTTCGCACTCCTCGCCCCGCCAGTCCCCGCCTTTCCCCACCCGATGCCTGCCGACCACACCAGGACTCTCGAGTCCAACGCTGCGTCTCTCGACCGGATGCTCCGCATCGCCGAAACCCACGTCGGCAAGGGCGTTTTCGCCCGCCGCCGGATCCCGCCCGGCATCGTGCTCGGCGAGATTCGCGGCGCGATCCTCGACGACCATCCCGAGGATTCGAGTTACGTCATGGAACTCCCGGGGCCGGACGCCCGGCTGCTCGATCCGGCCCCGCCCTTCCGCTACGTAAACCACAGTTGCGACCCCAACTGCGAACTCTTCTACTGGGAGGCCGAGCCCGGTGAGACGGAGGAGGAGCGGCTTTGGATGCAGACGATCCGGCCAATCCAGGCGGGCGAGGAACTCCTGATCGACTACAGCTGGCCGGCCGACGCGGCGATTCCCTGCCGCTGCGGAGCCTTGGGGTGCCGAGGATGGATCGTGGACCCGGCGGAACGCCATCTGATCGAGGAACGGACGGACGGCTGACCGCCGGCCGCGACGCCCCTCCGCGGTCAATCTGGCACCGCGCCGGCTGGCTGCTCGCCGCCGCCCTGACGGTCTTGGCCGCATTCGGCATCTCGCGGCTCCGACTGGACGACGACCTGCGGTCGCTGATCCGCGATTCGAGCGGGGAGTTCGCCCTCGTCGACGAGGTGGCGACGATCTTCGGACCACCCGACCGCGACTGCATCGTGCGGGCCACGGCCCGCTCCGGCGACATCTTCGACGCGGAGCCGCTGGCCGCCTTGGAGGTGCTCGCCGCGCGGCTCCGCGATGTCGAGGGCGTGGAGCAGGTACGGAGCATCTTCGACGTCCGGCGGCAGGGCGCCGCCGGCGCGATCCTGCCGGTGATCCCGCGGCGCGGCAGCCCCCTCGACGCGGAAGCCCGTGCCGAAGCCAAGGCCAGGGCGGCGCGGCATCCACTCGTGGCCGGCCACCTCCTCTCGGCCGACGCCGCGTCGTCGCTGTTGCTGGTGCAGCTCGCCGCCGATGCCGACCGCCCGCCGCGGTCCACGGACGTCGTGGCTCGGGTGGAAGCGGCGATCGCGGAGGCGGCCGACGACCGTGGCCCGCTCACGGTCGAGCTCACCGGCCTGCCCGCCCTCCGCGAACAGGCGATGCAGGCCCTGCGGCGCGACATGCTCACCTTCAACTCGATCGGCCTGTCGCTGGCGGTGATCCTCTCCGCCACGGTGGCGCGGAGCCTGCGTTCGACGGTGGTGGCCTGCGTGCCTCCGTTCGTCGGCGCGGTCTGGGCCCTCGGCGCCCTCGGCCTGCTCGGGGCGCCGGTCACGGTGCTGACGAGCGTGGTGCCCTCGCTGGCCCTGGTCGTCGGCACCTGCGACTCGATCCACTTCATCGAGGACATGCGGCGGAGCGTGCGGCGGGGAATCGACCCACTCGCGGCATCGTCGGGAGCGGTGCACCGCATCGGCATGGCCTGCGGCCTGACGAGCATCGTCACCGCGATCGGCTTCGCGTCGCTGGCGGTCGCCAGGATCGAGGCCGTGCGGTTCTTCGGCATCGCCGCGGCGATCGGGGCGCTGGCGAGTTTTCTGGCGGTCACGCTGCTCACGCCGCTGATCGCGGCCACGCCGTTCTGCAGCGGCCTGCGGCTGGGCCGCTCATCGCGACTGGCGGGCCGGACCGCCAACCTGCTCGCTGCCTTCTCGGTCCGCCACGCCCGCCCGCTGGTGGCGGTGGCCTGCGGCCTCACGCTGCTGCTGGGCATCGCCGGCTCCGGGCTCGAGGCCGACAACCGGATCGTCGATTCGCTGCCCGCCGGGGCGGCGGCCTCGCGGACCCTCGCCCGGGTCGATGCCGACTTCGGCGGGGCGATGGGGATCGACATCGTTGTCGGCTGGCCCGAGGGCGTCGAGTGGCGCGATCCCGTCGTGATCGACGCGCTCCGCCGCGCCGAGGCGACGATCGCCGACGAAGCTGGAATCTCCAAGCCGATCTCCCTCTCCACGATCGCCGGCGAACTCCCTCCCCGTGCCCGGCGGAGGCTCGACGCCGCCAGCGTGGGCGACCTCGTCTCGCCGGACGACCGCGTGGCGCTCGTTCGCGCCCGTGTGGCAGACCTCGGCTCGCGGCAGCTGGAACGCATCTACGACCGGATCGACGCCTCGCTGGCGGCGCTCGAACGCGACCTGCCCGGCTGGCGATTCCGGTTGGCAGGCATGTCGGTCGTGTCGGCGCGCAACATCCGCCAGCTCGTCCGCGACCTGGGATCGAGCCTCGTCGTCGAGGTGCTCGTGATCGGCTGCATCCTCGCCGTGGCGTTCCGCTCGCCGCTGGCCGGCCTCGTGAGCCTGATCCCCAACGTGTTTCCGCTGGCCGTGATCGCGGCGCTGCTCGCGGCCACCGGCCGATCGCTCGACCCCGCGACGGTGATCGTCTTCAACGTCTGCCTCGGGCTCGCCGTGGATGACACCGTGCACGTGCTCTCGGCGCTCGCCCGCAACCGTCGCGAGGGGATTTCGATCGCCACCGCCGTCCGCCGGGCCGTGGCCGAGACGGGCAACGCGGTGGTGATCGGCGGGGTGGTGCTGATGGTGGGCTTCGCCGCGGTCACCGCCAGCAGCGTGCCCTCGCTGGCGGGGTTTGGCATGCTTGCCTGTGCGGCCGTGCTGGCAGCCACGCTCGCGGAGCTCGTCTTTCTGCCGGCACTCCTGGTCGTCACCGACCACGTCGTCACGCGTCGCTGGCCGGTGTTCCGCGACGGCATCTTCGGCGCGCCGCTCGCCTGGCCGACCGAGCCCCGCACGGCCTGAGCCGCGGGCGGGCCACGCTGCACGCGGCGTCTGGTCGCGGTTCACCCCACGCCTTACGGCCCTGGGCGCCCACACGCGCAGCCGCGCACGGCTCATGCGAACCCCGTGCTATCCCCGCGATTCGCAGGCGACGCGGGCGAGCGTTTCGACCGTCCGGACGATCTGCTCCTCGGTGTGCTCGCAGGTGATGAAAAATCGCACACGAGCCGCCGACTCACGGACCGCCGGATAGAGAATCGGCCGGGCGTTGATGCCCTCCTCGAGCAGCCGCTGCGACACCTGCATGGCCCGCGTGGAACTGCCGAGGATCACCGGGATCACCGGTGTGTCGCCGCTCGTGCCGGTGTCGAGGCCGATGTCGGCGCAGAGCTTGAGAAACAGGTCGGATCGCTCGCGAAGCCGGGCCAGCCGCCATGGCTCCCGACGGATGACGCGGATCGCCTCGAGCGCCGCCGCCGCGTTGGCCGGCGAGCAGGCCGTCGAAAACACGAACGAGGGCGTCGTGTGGCCGAGGTAGCGGATCAGTCGTTCCGGCCCCGCGAGGTAGCCTCCCTGCGCGCCGAGCGCCTTGCTGATCGTGCCCATCCAGAGGTCGCCCTCGCGGGCATCCACGCCGAAGAAGTCGCAGATGCCGCGGCCTTCGGGGCCCATGGTGCCGATCGAGTGCGCCTCGTCCACGTAGAGCAGCGCGTCGTGCCGCCGCTTCACCTCGAGGAACTTCGGCAGGTCGGGGTAATCGCCGTCCATGCTGTAGACGCCTTCGATGGCGACCACCACCCGGCGGTACTGGGAGCGCAGATCGCGAAGCAGGCCGTCGAGTTGAACGTGGTCGTTGTGGCGAAACGGCCGCTTGCCTGCCTTGGAGAGCGCCGCCCCCTGCACGATGCTCGCGTGGGCGAGTTCGTCGTAGAGGATCAGGTCACCCGCGCCGAAGAGGTGGCCGAACACCGACGCGTTGGTGCCGAAGCCGCAGGGAAACATCACCGCCCGCTCGGTGCCGATGAAGTCGGCGAGTTCGGCGTCGAGGTTGTCGAGGACCGTGTTGTTGCCACCGACCATCCGGCTGGCCGAGGCACTGCACCCAAACCGGTCGATTGCATCCTTGGCCGCCCGCGTCACGTCCGGATGACCGGCGAGGCCGAGATAGTCGAAGCTCGTGTAGGCGATCGTTTCACGGCCCCGGATCGTGGCCGTGCGGCCGTCAACCCGCTCGTTGGCGAGCAGAAACGGGCTCTCCAACCCGGCGGCGTCGAGCGCGGCGAACCTGTCTTCGAGGGCGCGGCACTCGGGCCAGGCGTCGTCGCCGGCTGCCGCCGCGGTCTGCCGGGGTCGCGGTTCGGCCGAGCCGCCCCTGCCCGCGGCCCGGTCGGCGGCGTCGAACATGTGGTCGGCCACCCGCTGCATGAGATCGCCGCAGGTCCGGATGCCGGTCAACCACGAGGCGTGAAACCGCATCTCGTAGCGGCCCTCGAGCCAGCTGATCGCGTCGAGGAAGCGGTCGGAATCGATGCCGGCGTCGGCGATCAGCGAGTGTGCCGAAAGCCGCTGCCGGCCCCCGGCAGGCCGGACCCGATCGAGGGCCTCGAGAACCACCTCGGCGATCGCCGCGCGGCCGTGTGCGTTGGGACGCTCGCGGACAGGGGCCGTCCCGGCGGCGAAGGCCGAGAACCGGACGCCCGACTCGAGGATGTCTGCCGCCATCTGGAAGCCCTCCGTGACAGTTCGTGCAGCGGGACGCCGCCATGCATGCATCCGCGAGCGTCACTATACGGAAACGCTCCGAAACCAACAGCCGCCGCAAGCCCCCGCGGCGAAAAAATCAACCGCCGAAACTGTCCGCGCGGAAAAGTGTTCCGCTGGAGACGAGTTTGCGGCCCCGCGGAGCCGCGGGGTGGCTCCCTGCACCCGCCGTTCACCCGGCGAGCAACTTGCGGAGCACGAACGGTAGGATTCCCCCCGCGCGGAACTGGTCGAGTTCCACCGGCGTGTCGATCCGCACCAAGCAGGGAATCTCCCGCGTCCTCCCATCGGGCGACGTGGCCTTGACGACCACGCTCGACCGCGGGGCGAGGCCCTCGAACGGGATGTCGAATGTCTCCTCGCCCGTGAGGCCCAACTGCTGCCACGGCTCCGGCAGCACCAACGGGAGCACGCCCATGCCCACCAGGTTCGAGCGATGAATCCGCTCGAAGCTCGCGGCCAGCACCGCCCGCACTCCCAGAAGCATGGTGCCCTTGGCCGCCCAGTCGCGGGAACTGCCGGTGCCGTATTCGGTGCCGGCGAGCACCACGAGCGGCGTACCCTGGGCCCGGTATTTCACGGCAGCGTCGTAGACCGGCAGCACGTCGCTGCCCGGCAGAAGCCGCGTCACCCCCCCTTCCGTGCCCGGCACGAGCAGGTTGCGGATGCGGATGTTGGCGAACGTGCCCCGGGTCATCACGCGGTCGTTGCCGCGACGGGCGCCGTAGCTGTTGAAGTCGGCCGGCGGCACGCCGTGCTCGATCAGGAACGTGCCTGCGGGACTGGCCTTGGCGATGCTGCCGGCGGGCGAGATGTGATCGGTGGTCACGCTGTCGCCGAGGGCGAGCAGCACGCGGGCCCCGCGGATGCTCGCCGGCGGCTTCGGCTCGCGGGAGAGTTCCGCGAGGAACGGAGGTTCCTGGATGTAGGTGCTCGCCGCGTCCCACTCGTAGAGTTCCCCCGCCGTGGTCGGCACCGCATTCCACCGCGGGTTCGACTCCCAGACGTTGTCGTACCGCTTCTGGAACTGCGCCGGCACCACGCTCGCCCCGACGGTGGCACGAACCTCCTCGGCCGTGGGCCAGATGTCCTTGAGGAACACGGGCGCCCCGTCCTTCCCGATGCCGAGCGGCTCCCGTTCGAGGTCGATGTCGGTGGTGCCGGCGAGGGCGTAGGCGACGACCAGCGGCGGGCTCGCCAACCAGTTCGCCTTCACGAGCGGATTGACGCGGCCCTCGAAGTTGCGATTGCCCGAGAGCACGGCGGCTGCGACGAGATCTCCCTCGGTGACCGCGGCGGCCACGTGGTCGGGCAGCGGCCCGGAGTTGCCGATGCAGGTCGTGCAGCCATAGCCCACCGTCTCGAAGCCGAGCGCGTCGAGATCCTTGTCGAGCCCCGACTTCTCCAGGTAGTCGGTGACCACGCGGGATCCGGGGGCCAGGCTCGTCTTCACCCACGGCTTCGTGGTCAGGCCCTTGGCCACGGCCTTCCGCGCCACGAGCCCCGCGGCCACCATCACGCTCGGATTGCTCGTGTTGGTGCAGCTGGTGATCGCGGCGATCACGACGGCGCCATGGCCGATCTGGTCGGCGTGGCCGTTCTCGCGAACGGTGCCGGTACGGGCAAGGGCCGCCCCCTCGAGCGCGAACCCCCGCTTGGCGGTCGGCGCCGTGAGCGACTCGGCGAAGGCCTTCTTCACCTGCACGAGCGGGACCCTGTCCTGCGGACGCTTCGGACCGGCCAGGCTCGGCACGATGCTGCCGAGGTCGAGCGAAAGCCGCTTCGTGAACTCGGGCGTCGGGGCCGAGTCGGTGCGGAACATGCCCTGCTCCTTCATGTACCGCTCGACGAGCGTCACCTGGTCCGCCGTCCGGCCCGTAAGCCGCAGGTAGGCAAGGGTCTCGTCGTCGATCGGAAAGAAGCCCATCGTGGCGCCGTACTCCGGAGCCATGTTGGCGATCGTCGCCCGGTCGGCGAGCGACATTCCCGCGAGGCCGCTGCCGAAAAACTCGACGAACTTCCCGACCACGCCCTCCTTCCGCAGGATCTCGGTGACGGTGAGCACGAGATCGGTCGCGGTGGCGCCTGCCGGCAGGTGACCCGTGAGTTCGA